>JBIKLM010000577.1:0-2534 GCA_044359835.1 Planctomycetota bacterium | reverse complement strand
CTCGAGCTCGGCGGTGAACGCCAAGCGGCCAGCGAGGCGCAGCTCGAAACCGGTCAGCGGGCCCTCGAGCTCGAGCCGCGCCAGGGCCAGGCGCTCCGGAAGCTGCGCACCGGCGGCCTGGGCCTGCGGCAACAGGACCAGCAAGCCCAGCCCGGCCAGCGCGGACGCGCGCGCCCGCGGCCAGCGCGAGAGGGCCGCGAGGGCCAGCAACGCCAGGGCGCCCGCGATCTGCGCCGAGAACGGCCCGCGCCCGAGGGCGGCCGCCAGCAGCCCCGGCGGCGGCAGGCCCGCGATCCAGCGATCGAGGCCCAGCAGCGCGGATCCGCCGCCCGGCTGGCCCAGGGAGCTGGCGCTGTGGGCCAGGGTCCAGAGGACCGCCAGGGCCCCCAGCCCGCCCCACCACAGGGCGCCGGGCCGCGCCAGGCCGCCGGCCGCCAGACACAGGAGCAGCAGCGCCGCCGAGCGCAGCAGCGCCAGGGGGGCCGCGCCGCTCGAAAGATCCAGCGCGGCAGCCGCGGCCAAAACGGGCAGCGGCAGCAACAGCCCGGAAAGGTCGATTTCCCGGCGGGGGCGCGGGAACAGCGAGAGCCCCGCGAGCAGCGCCGCGCACAGCCCGAAGCGCGCCCCGGCGGGCCAGGCGGCGCCCAGCGCCGTGCGGCCATCGAGCAGCAGCAGCAGCAGGCCGAACGCCCCCGCCAGGGCCCCGGACCGCGGGCTCAACGGGGCTCCGGCGGCGCGGCGGGGCTGCTCGGGCGCAGCTCCAGCTCGTCCCAGCGCACGTCGAGCAGGGCCCAATCCTCGTCGCCGCCGTTCTCCAACATCCGCAGGCCGCGGGCCAGGTGCTGCCACTTGAGGCGGCTCGGCAGTTCGCCCGGCCCGGCGGCGATCGGCGCGCGCCCGAACAGCACCACCCGCTGATTCTCGAGCAACAGCCGCACCCCGCCGGTGGTCAGGTCCGGCGAGCGCCCGTCGCTGGCGTCGATCAAGCAGCGGCCCAGGCGTTCGATGGCTTTCGGCTCCAGCTCCGCCCACAGGGAGCGGGCCACGTCGAGGGCGTCCAGGTGGCGCGGCTCGAACAGCACCATGCCGGGCGCATAGCCCTCCAATCCGCCGTCGTTGGGCCCGACCACGGGCAGGGCATGGAAGCCGAAATAGGGCGGGCTGCTCCAATAGCCCGAGAGCACCACCGCCTCGCTGTCGACGGCGAAGAAGCGCCCGGCGATCTGCACGCAGGCCACGGGCCGGCGCAGTTCGATCTGCAATTCGAGGCCCCCTGGCCAGAGCGCCCGCGGCGCGCGCACCTCGCGCACGAAGGACAGCCCCGCGACCGCATCGATCAGGGCCCCCACCGCCGCCGAATCGGTGGGTTCGAAGGGCGGCAGGGTGGCCACGGCGGCTTGCAGCTCGCCGCCCCAGCGCGCGTCGGCCCAGGGCTGCTCGAACTGCGGCAGCACCGCGCTGGTGTCGATGCGCTCGTAGCCGCTGTCGCGCACGCGCCGCTGCTGGTAGGCACGCAGGAAGACCAATAGCGCGCAGAACAGGCCCAAGGGCAGCCACAGCGGCACGCGGCCGGCGCGCCGGGGGCACGGGGTTCTCGAGGATCGAAGCGCGCTCATGCCGGCCCAGGCCGGCTCTCGGTGTAGCCCCGGGAGGCTCCGGGCACAAGCGCCGCCGCCCGACCGCGCCAGGCCCGGCCCGCGGGAGGTCGAGCGCGGGACGCCGGCGACCGGGGAAGCGACTGCCTGTGGCCGTGGAGATGCGCGACGCTTAGCCTGTGGGCGACGATGGATCAGCGCGAGCCGCCCGAGCGAAGACCCGCATCCGAGGCCGCCCGCCGCCCGCCGGCATCCCGGGGGCCGCTGGAGAGTTCCGCGGCCGAGCCGCAGGAGGACGCGCCGTTCGGGGCAGAGATCCCCGGCTTCGGGGCGGCGCCGGCGCGGTCTCCGGAAGCCCTGGCCCCGCCGCCGCCGAGCGCGCGAGCCGCGGCGCCTGCGGACTCCGTCCGCGCGGCGGACCGCGGCCCCGCGGACGAACCCGACCTGCAGACACCCGCTGCCGGTCGCCGGCGCGCAAGCCGGCGACCGCGCGCGGAGCCGGCCCCGCCGAGCCCGGCCCCGGTTTCTGCGCCCCCGCGATCGGAGGACCGCCGGCCCGCTGCGGCCGCAGACCCTCGGCGCGGTGAGAGCGAGGTCGCGCGCCCGGAACGGCGGGCGGCGCCCGCTCCGGTCAGCCCGCGGCGCAGCGAGCCGCAGCCGCCGCCCGCGCGCGAGCGCGCCGGCGCCGGGAAGCCGGCCTCCGCCCAGGAGCCGGCCATGGCACCGAAGCCGGCTCCGAGGCCCGCCCCGGCCTCGACTCCCCGGCCCGCCCCCGCGCGGTCCGAGCAGCCCGCCGCCGCGCCGCCCGCGGGGCCGCGGACCCCGCCCGCCGAGCGGCCGCCCAGTTCCGGGCCCCGGCCGCGCCCGGAGCGTCCCGCCGAGCGCAGCCAGAACCAGCCGCGGCCCGCCACCTGGCTCTCCGGCCTCGGCAGCGACGGC
>JBIKLM010000144.1:0-9317 GCA_044359835.1 Planctomycetota bacterium | reverse complement strand
GCCCGGCCGGCGTCGGCACCTGGCCCTACGCGGTCTTGTTCGGTTTGGCGGGCCTGCTGCGCAGCCTGTCCTGTGTGCTGCTGGCGCGCACCGGCGAGCAGCCGCCGCTGCCCGCGGAACTCGAGCCCCTCGGCGCGCGGCGCGTGGTCTCGCACCTGCTGAAAGCCTCCGACGCGCGCTTCCTGCTGTACCTGATGGCCATGCAGGTCGCGGTGCAGCTCTCGGGGCCCTACTTCACGGCCTACATGCTCGAAGAGCTCGAGCTGTCCTACGCCACCTACATGGGGCTGATGGGCACGGCCTATCTCTCGCGCGTGGCCATGAGCCCGCACCTCGGCGAGTACGCCCGCCGCCACGGCGTCTGGCGCCTGCTGTGGCTCGGCGCCCTGGGTATCGTGCCGACCGCCTCCCTGTGGATCGTCAGCGACGAGCTGCCCTGGCTGTTCGCCACGCAGCTCTACACCGGCATGGCCTGGGGCGCCTTGGAGCTGGCCCAGATGCTGCTGTTGTTCGAGGCCATCCCGCGCCGCGAGCGCACGGCGGTGCTGGCCCTGTTCAACGTGGCCCACGCCGGCTCCCAGGCCAGCGGCGCCCTGCTGGGCGGCTGGATCCTGGCCACGCGGGGCGCACAGGTCGAGACCTACTTCCTGCTGTTCGGCCTCTCGAGCGCCCTGCGCCTGCTGTGCCTCGGCATCCTGCTGGCGGCGCGCCGCCGCGAGGTGCCGGTACCGGCCGCGCCCGAGGGCCTCGGCTCGCGCGTGGTCGCGGTGCGGCCCGCCGCCGGGGCCCTCGAACGGCCGATCCTGGCCAGCCTCGAGACCACGCCCGAGGCCGAGGCCGCCGGCGATCCGCCCGCGCGCCCCTGAAGCGGAGGCTGGCGCCGGACGGGCCGATGGGCCAGGCTCTGGGCCATGCTCCTGACCGCCGTGCTGCTGTGCCTCGCCCAGGGCGAGCTGGCCCCCGAACAGGCCCTGATCGACGCCGCGCGCGACCGGCACGGGGAGCTCGGCGAGCGCGCCGCGCGCTTCCTGGTGGAGCACATGCCGCCCGGCGACCGCGGGGCCCTGCCGGCGGCGTTCTTGATCGAGAACCTCGAATTGGCCTTCGCCGCCCGGGCCGAGTTCCCCTGGGCCGCGGCCGTGCCGGAGCAGCGCTTCTTCGAGGACGTGCTGCCCTACGCGGTGCTGGACGAGCCGCGCCATCCCTGGCGCGCCGAGCTGCTGGACCTGGCGCGGCCCCTGGTGGCCGAGGCCCAAAGCGCCAGCGAAGCCGCCCAGGCGCTCAACGCGCGCCTGTTCGACGAGCTCGGGCTGCACTATCACACCGGCCGAAAGCGTCCCAACCAGTCCTTCCGCGAGTCGCGCGAGCAGGGCAAGGCCACCTGCACCGGGCTTTCGATCGTGCTGGTCGAGGCCTGCCGCGCGGTCGGCATCCCGGCCCGGGCCGTGGGCACGCCCCTGTGGACCAACGGGCGCGGCAACCACACCTGGGTCGAGATCTGGGACGGGGATTGGCACTTCACCGGGGCCGACGAATACGACCCGGCCGGGCTCGACCGCGGCTGGTTCGTGGGCGATGCGGCCGCGGCGCGCTCCGATCGGCCCGAGCACCGCATCTACGCCAGCGCCTGGCGGCGCGGGGGGCTGTGTTTTCCGCTGGCCTGGAATCCGCGCTCGGAGGCCGTGGCCGCGGTCGACGTGACCGCCCGCTACGCGCGGGCCCAGGCGCCCAAGGCCGGCATCGAGCTCGGCCTGCGCGCGCTGGAGAGCGGCCAGCGCATCGAGGCGGACGTGCTGTTGCTCGATCCGACCAGCGCGGAGCTCGCCCGCGGTCGCACGCGCGCGGGCCGGGCCGACCTCAACGACCTGCTGCGCTTCGAGCTGCCCCCGGGTCAGACCGGATCCCTGCTGGTCGGCCATGCCGGGGCCTGGCGCAGTGCCGCGCTGGCCCTCGGCTCCGAGGGCCCGGCGACCCTGGAGCTCGACTGGGGCGCGCTGGAGCCCCTGCCGCCGGCCCTCCAGGAACTCGAAAGCTGGTTGTGGAAGCCGGCGGCCGAGCGCGGCCCGGCCCCGGAGACGGCCCTCAGCGCCGCCGAAGCGCGGCGCGTCAAGGCGCGGCTCTGGGATGTGCGGCGCCGCGAGCTGGCCGCCGAGCGCGGCGCGGAGCGCGAAGCGCGCGCGTTGAGCGTCGGCGAGCGCACGCTGCGCTGGAAGGAGCGCCGCTTCGGCGACGCGCCCGCCGGGGCCCGCTCCCTGTGGATCTCGATGCACGGCGGCGGCGGGGCGCCCCCGGAGGTCAACGACCAACAGTGGGAGAACCAGATCAAGCTGTACGAGCCGGCCGAGGGCTGGTACGTGGCCCCCCGGGCGCCCGGCGACACCTGGAACCTGTGGCACGAGGCCCACGTGGACGGGCTGCTGACGCGCTTGATCGAGAACTTCGTGGTGCTCGAAGGCGTCGATCCCGAGCGGGTCTACCTGCTCGGTTATTCGGCCGGCGGCGACGGCGTCTGGCAATTGGCCCCGCGCCTGGCCGACCGCTTCGCGGCGGCGGCCATGATGGCCGGGCACCCCAACGAAGCCCAGCTCGACGGGCTCTCGAACCTGCCCTTCGCGCTGCTGATGGGCGCCGAGGACAAAGCCTACGGCCGCGCCGCGGTGGCCGCTGAACGGGCTCAGCAGCTGGCCTCCCTGGCCGCCGCGCACCCCGGCGATTATCCGCATTTCGTGCGCATCTATCCGGGCCTCGGCCATTGGATGCAGCGCCAGGACGCCGAGGCCCTGCCTTGGATGGCGGGCTTCACGCGCCGCTCCTGGCCGCGCCGGTTGGTCTGGCTGCAGGACGACGTGACCCACGGCCGGGCCTATTGGTTGGGCCTGCCGGCGGAGCTGGCGCAGCCCGGCCGGCGCGTGGAGGCCGAAATCGACGGCCAGCGCATTCAGATCCGCTCGCCGGGCCTGACCGCCGTGGAGCTCTGGCTCGACGACGCCCTGCTGGACCTCGACCAGCCCCTCGAGGTCTGGGTCGAAGACCAGCGCCGCTTCTCCGGCACGGTCCAGCGCTCGACCCGGGTCCTGTGGGGCCAGCTCTTGCAGCGGGCCGATCCGCGCCTGCTGGCCGCGGCGCGGCTGGAGCTCGACCGGTGACCCGCGGCGCTGGGCCCGTGGCCCTTCAACTCGCCTGGACGATGCTCAGGTAGATCGGCATGCCCAGGGTGATGTTGAACGGAAAGGTCAGGCCCAGGGCCATCGGGATGTAGAGGCCCGGGTCGGCCTTGGGCGCCGCCAATCGCATGGCGGCCGGCACGGCGATGTAGCTGGCGCTGGCCGCCAGCACCGCGAACATGAAGCGGTCGCCGACCATGGGCGTCACGAAGCCGCTGGTCCAGGCCACCAGGCTGCCGTTGAAGAGCGGCGCCAGGATCGCCACCAAGACGGCGGCGGCACCGTGGCGCCTGAAGGCCGCGAAACGGCCGGCCGTGACCATGCCCATCTCCAGCAGGAAGATCGCCAGGAAGCCCTTGAAGATGTCGGTGGTGAACGGAGCGATGCCCGCCGCCTGGTGCTCTTCGGCGACCAGGCCGATGCCCAGGCTGCCGAGCAGCATCAGCACCGAGCCGTTGGTCAGGGAATGCACCAGCACATGGCCCAGGGAGGCCGCCGAACCGCCCGGCTCGCGGCGCTGCAAGAGCAGCATGCCGACCACGATCGCCGGGCTCTCCATCAGCGCCATGATCGCCACCATGTGGCCGCCGAAGGTCAGCTCCCGGACCTACAGGAAACTGGTGGCGGCCACGAAGGTCACCGCGCTGACCGAGCCGTAGGCAGCCGCCACGGCGCCGGCGTTCTGCGGGCCGAGGCGGCGTTCGAGCAGGGCGAACAGATACAGCGGGATCAGCGCCGCCACGGCCATGCCGTAGACCACCGAGAGCAGGATCGTGGTGTCGATCTGGCTGTGGGACAGTTCCCGGCCGCCGTTGAAGCCGATGCTGAACAGCAGGTACAGCGAGATGAACTTGACGCTGTTGGCCGGCACCTCGAGGTCGCTCTTGACCAGCTTGGCGAACACGCCCAGCAGGAAGAACAGCAGGGTCGGGTTGGTGATGCTGTCGGTCAGCAGCCGGAGATCCATGGCACCCTGGGGGGCAGCGGGGAGGCGGAGGGGGCGTCGAGCGACGGCATGGCCGGCCGGGCGGGGAGCGGAGTCTGATGCGCGGCGCTGGCGCGGCACAAGGCCCGGCCCGGGATGCCCGCGCCGCACCCCGCCGCGGGCGGCCCATTGGCAGCCGGCTGCCTCCGGGCCATGCTGGCCCCGTTCCGCTCCCCTCCCCCAGCCCACCCCGATGCCCCTCGATCGACGCACGCTGCTGACGCTCACCGGAGGCCTGGCGGGCCTCTCGCTGGGCCCCGCTTGCCGCACCCCTGGCCCCCCGGCCGCCGGCCAGGAGCCGCGCCCGGCCACGCCCGACGAGGGCGCCGCCCACCGCGGCGTGTGCGCGATCTCCTCCGCCAACGGCCTGCCCGCCACGGCGCGCGCCATGGAGCTGCTGCGCGCGGGCAGCGATGCCGTGGATGCGATCGTGGCCGGCGTGAGCCTGGTCGAGGACGATCCGAACGACATGACGGTGGGCCTCGGCGGCCTGCCCAACGAAGACGGCGTGGTGCAGCTCGACGCCTCGGTGATGCACGGGCCCAGCCACCGCGCGGGCTCCGTGGCGGCCCTGGAGGGCATCCGCAACCCGGTGCAGGTGGCCTTGGCGGTGCTCAAGCGCACGGACCACGTGATGCTGGTCGGCGCCGGCGCCAAACGCTTCGCCCTGGCGCTCGGCTTCCGCGAGGAGAACCTGCTGACCGAAGCGGCCCGCGAGGCCTGGCTGGCCTGGAAGGCCAACCTCAGCCCGAACGACGATTGGCTCGACGACGACCAGGTGCTGCATTCCCGCGGCGAGCGCAAGATCCCCTACACCACCGGCACGATCCATTGCTCGGCGGTCGACGCCCAGGGCGACCTGGCGGCCTGCACCTCGACCAGCGGCATGTCCTACAAGCTGCCGGGCCGGGTCGGCGATTCGCCGATCGTGGGCGCCGGCATGTATTGCGACAACGCCATCGGCGCCGCGGGCGGCACGGGCCGGGGCGAGGCGATGATCGAGAACTGCGGCGCCCACACGATCGTCAGCGCCATGGAGCGCGGCCTGTCCCCCACCGAGGCCTGCCTGCACCTGCTGGAGCGCGTGGTCGCGCGCACCCGCCGGCCGCACCTGCTCGACGCACGCGGCCTGCCCAACTTCCAGCTGATCGTCTATGCGCTGCGCAAGGACGGCGCCTACGGGGCCGCCTGCCTGCGCGGCCAGGCGATCTTCGCGCTCCACGACGGCCAGGAGAACCGGCTCTTGTTGGCGCCCGGCCTGCTGCCGGCCTGATCGGCGCGGGCGCCGGAGGCGGCCCCTGGCCCGCGGCCCGGCGCAGCGCACGGCGGTCGACGTCCGCGCGCATCGCCCGGCGCTCGGCTCCGCGCTCGAGGCCGCGGCGCCGAGCGCTGGGGCGCGGGTCAAAGGTCCCGCGGCCGGCGGCCGAGCAGGGCTTCGAGGGCCCAGCCCAAGCGGTGCAGGGCCAGGCCGCGCCGGTGGCGCCGCTCCACGGCGCGCCAGAGGGGGAACCAGCGGCGCCGCGCGCCGGCCCACAGCTCCCGCCGCGGGAGGCCGAGGTCGGCGAAGCGCTCCCCGTCCGGCGCGGGCTGGAGGGCGCGTTGGGTCGAGCCCGCGGCGAAGGCGCGCAGGAACCGGGCCCGATCGGCCCGCGACAGGGCCGCGCGGAGCCGCGGGCGCCGCGCGATGTGGCGCCACAGCCGCGCCAGCAGGGCCTCGCGCCGCGCCGCGGGCAGGGGCGCTCCCAGCCGCGACTTGTCGAGGTCCAGCACCCACAGGCTCCCATCGCCGCCGGGCTCGGGGGCCAGCAGGAAGTTCCGCGGGGTCAGGTCCGCGTGCTCGAAACCGGAGGCCATCCAGGCGCCCAGGTTGTGCCCCAGGCGCTCGATCCAGCGGCGCTTGGATCCCGCGCCCGGCGCGCCGAGCCCGGCGTTCTGCAGCCAGCTCGAAAGATCCACGGCGCCTTCGATGCGGCGCGTGCACAGCTCCAGCTCGAAGCGGCGACCGCGCTGCCGAGCGCGGGCGAAGAGCACCTCGGGCGTGGGGAGGCCGGCGCCGCGCAGGCGCTCGGAGAGGGCCAATTCGGCGAAGGGCCGCGCCGGGTCGCGAAAGCCGAGGCCCAGATGGCGCGCCAGACCGCCGCGGGCGAAGGACCTCAGCAGCGCGCGCTCAGCGCCCAGACGGAATCCCTGCAGGGGCTGGCGACCGGCGATGCCGCTCGCTTCGAGGGGACCGTTGCGAGCGGGCCCGAAGCCGGCCGCGCACAGGGCCGCCCGCGCCGACTCCCGCACCATCCAAGCTCGCCCGGGACCGTCGAGCTCGAAGCGATAGCCGGCGGGCGTGTCGGCGGCCAGGGAGTGGAGCGAGCGCGGCATGGCGTTCGAAGACCGGTCGTGCCGCCCGGCGTGTGGGCCGGGGCCGCGGCTCGGCGCTGGACCGAGACGCTCGGTGCTCAGAAGTTGAGAAAAAAATCGGCGCGCAGCGCCGATCCCAGCCTCCGTGGCCGCCGGATGGCGGCCCAACGGCATGCTGACAGGCTGGTCTCGCAGCTCGGGCGCCGCCCGAGTCGATTTCTTCTTCTTCTCAGCCCGTCACAGGATGCCGGTGCCGAAACCGTCGTCGTCGGCAGGCGGCGGCGGAGCCGGACGGGGCGCCGGGGGACGGGCGGGCGGAGCCTCCGGCTGCACGCGGGGCTGGGCCTTGGGCGGGCCTTGGAAGATGCCCAGACCGAACGAGCCGTCCTCCGCGGGGGCTTCGGGGGCGCGCGGGGTCGCGGGCGGGACCGGGCGCGGTTCGGCGCGCTGGATCCGGGCGGTCACCGGCGGGCGGGCGCCCGGACCTTCCTCGGAGAAACGGCCGCGGGGGCGCTCCTCGCGCGGGCCGCGGTCTTCGCGCAACGGACGATCTTCACGCGGACGATCTTCACGCGGACGATCTTCACGCGGACGATCTTCCCGATAGCCGTGCTCCTCGCGCACCGGCTCTCGGCGCGGAGCGCGCTCGTCGCGGTAGCCACGTTCCTCGCGCACAGGGCGCTCCTCACGGGCGGGCCGTTCATCGCGCAAGGGCCGTTCATCGCGCAAGGGCCGTTCATCGCGCACGGGGCGTTCATCGCGCACGGGCCGTTCATCGCGCACGGGGCGTTCATCGCGCGCGGTGCGCTCGTCGCGCACGGGCCGTTCGTCGCGCACCGGCCGTTCGTCGCGGGCGAAGCGGGGTTCGCGCTCCTCGCGGCCGCGGCCGCGGTCCTCGCGCGGGGCCCGGTTTTCGAAGGCTGCGGAGTCCTCGCGGACCGGACGGCCCTCGCGGGGCGCGCCCGCCTGGGGCGCGCGGTCGAAACGACCCCCGCGCCCAGCGAATTCCGCCGCCTCGCCGCGCTCGACACGCTCCGCCTCGCGCGGCCGATCCTCGCGGGCTCCGCGCTCGAAGCGCTCGCCGCGCGCCGCGGCCGGTGCGCGCTCGAAGCCGGCGGACTGCTGCTCGTCGCGCGGGAAGCGCGCGGCGCCCTCGCGCCGCTCGCGCCAATCGGCGCGCTGGCCGCCCTCGCCAGCCAAGCGCCCCGGGGGCGTGCCGCGCGGAGCCTCGGCCGCCTCGCGGGCGGGACGGGTTTCGTCGCGGGAGGCCCAGGCGCCGCGCTCATTCGAGCGCGGAGCCCCGCGCTCCAGGGGCCGCGCATCACGCGCTTCGTCTCCGCGGAAGTCGGCCTCCTCCGCGGGTTCTTCCAGGTCCTCCGGGCCAGCCTCGGAGCCCTCCAGGGGTCCGCCCTCCCCCGCTTCGCGCCGGCCGCGCCGGCCGCGGCGGCGGCGCCGACGGCGCTGCTCGCCCGCTTCGCCGCCGAGCTCGGCGGCCGCGGGCTGGTCCAGGCTCGGCGCCTCGGATTCTTCGGCGGTTTCGTCGCCGGAAGCCCCGGCGAACTCCTCGGCCGGGCGGCTCCAGGCGCCCCGCGCCGGCGCGTCGCGCTCCGGGCCGCGCTCCGGGCGCCGGGCCCCGCCGCGCTCGCTGCGGCCGCGCGGGCCGCCGCCCTGGAAGCCGCGCCGCTCGGGCTCCTCACCGTCGTCGAAGGTCTCGCCGATCTCGAGGCATTCCTTGGGCAGCTCCTCCGCCAGGAACAGGGCCTTGCGATCGTAGAAGGGCACCCCGTTCTCGAAGGCCTCGGCGGCGTGCACGACGATCAGGGTGTATTCGCGCGCCAACCGGCGCCCGGTCTCCAGGGCTTCCTCGGGGGTCAGCGCGAGGTGCAGGAACGAGCGCCGCCCGCCGCGCAGGCCGCCGCGCTGGGCCTGCGGCACGTCGCGGGCCGGGATGGCCAGGAACAGCTGCTCGGGCGGCTCGGACTCGGGGCCCGGCTCGATCGGGATCGAGTGGCCGTAGAGCGCGCGCACCCGATCGCCTTCGATCTCATAGCGGCGGCGATCCCCGGCCAGGACCGCATCCTCGAGGTCCTCGAACTCGACGCGCTCGCCCAGGCGCTCGGTCAGCGCCTGCAGCACGTCGCCAACCGGCGCGAAGCCGTGGGCGTCGACCTCCAGGTCGAACTGCTCCGGCTTGTGGCGCAGCATGTAGGCCAGGGAGCGGGTGATCCGTTCGATCAGCGAAGACTCGGTCATGGAAGGTCGGGGGCGCGCGTCGCGAGCGGGCCAGGGCGGCGTGCCAGAGGGCGTGCCAATGTAGAACCCCGGCCGGGGCGGATGCCACCCGGGGCCACGGCCCGGAGGCGGGTTGGGGGTGGCTGGGTGGGAAAAAGCGCGTCAGGAGCCCGCGATCCAGGCCGCGGCGGCGGCGACCAGGGCAACGGCGGCGCCCGCGCCGAACCAGAGCGCGTCCCGGCGGCGGTCGGGCCGCGAGCCCGCGGGCAGGCCGCTGGCGGAGGCGAGCGTCCAGGAGACCGCCAGGGCCAGGCCCAAGGGGCCGAGCCCGCGCCAGGCGCGCAGCAGGTCGCCGTCGCCCGGCAGGGCCAGCAGGGCGCCGCGCGCGCCCGCCACGTGGCCGAGCTCCACCAGCAGGAGGGCCAGCCCCAGGCGGCTGGGCAGGGCCGTCGGCAGGCGCGCGGAGAGGGCCAGCGCCAAGGCGAACAGCGGGGCGCCGAGGCAAAGGAGCGCCGGCAGCGGTTCTGTCTCGGAAACCGCGGGCCACAGCCCCACACGTTCTCCCAGGCTGAGCGCGCCGCCGC
>JBIKLM010000143.1:0-9321 GCA_044359835.1 Planctomycetota bacterium | reverse complement strand
CGCCCCGGGGGCAAACCGGGGAAGGGGCTCGGCGGCCGCCTGCCGCGGGTGCGGGACGGGCAGTATGCTGCCCCCCATGAGCGAAATCGTCAGCCTCCACGCCCGTGAAATCCTCGATTCCCGCGGAAACCCGACCGTCGAGGTCGAGGTCGTGCTCGACAGCGGCGCCTCGGGCCGCGCCGCCGTGCCCTCGGGAGCCTCCACCGGCCACTACGAAGCCTGCGAGCTGCGCGATGGCGAGGGCCGCTACGGGGGCAAAGGCGTGCTGAAGGCGGTCGAGAGCGTCAACACCGAGATCCAGCGCCTGCTGCAGGACCGCGACGCCTTGGAGCAGGCCGAGATCGACCGGGCCATGATCGAGCTGGACGGCACGCCCAACAAGTCGCGCCTCGGCGCCAACGCCATCCTGGGGGTCTCCCTGGCCGTGGCCAAGGCCGCCGCCGCGGAATGTGGCTTGCGCCTGTACCGCTACCTGGGCGGTCCCAACGCGCGGGTGCTGCCCGTGCCGATGATGAACATCCTGAACGGCGGGGCCCACGCGGACAACAACGTCGATCTGCAGGAGTTCATGGTCATGCCCTTCGGGGCCACGCGCTTCCGCGAGGCCCTGCGCATGGGCACCGAGGTGTTCCACTCGCTCAAGAAGGTCTGCAAGTCGCGCGGCCTGTCGACCGCGGTCGGCGACGAGGGCGGCTTCGCCCCCAACCTGCGCTCCAACGAGGAGGCCATCGAATTGATCCTGCAGGCCGCGGAGAAACTCGGCCTGACCCCGGGCAAGGACGTGCGCATCGCCATCGACGCGGCCTCGGCCGAGTTCCTGAAGGACGGCAAGTACCACGTCGACGGCAAGCCGCACAGCCCGGAACAGCTGATCGAGCTGTACGCCTCCTGGTGCGGCAAGTACCCGGTGTTCTCGATCGAGGACGGCCTGGACCAGGACGAATGGACCGGCTGGACCCAGCTGACCAGCCGTCTGGGCGAGCGCGTGCAGCTGGTCGGCGATGACCTGTTCGTGACCAACGCGGCGCGCCTGCAGATGGGCATCGATCGGCGCGCCGGCAACGCCGTGCTGATCAAGGTCAACCAGATCGGCACCTTGACCGAGACCCTCGAGACGATCGCCCTGGCCCAGCGCAGCGGCTATCGCTGCGTGATCTCGCACCGCTCCGGCGAAACCGAGGACGCGACCATCGCCGATCTGGCGGTGGCCACCAACGCCGGCCAGATCAAGACCGGGGCTCCCTGCCGCTCGGACCGCGTGGCCAAATACAACCAGCTGTTGCGCATCGAAGAGGACCTGGGCGACGCGGCCGTCTACGGCAACCGACAGCTGCCCTGACCGGCAAGCCGGAGCGGCCGGCGGCCCGGAGCTGGCGCGGATCGGCGCCGGAGGCCCTCGGGATTCGTGGCGATCGGGATCCGTGGCGATCGGGATCCGTGGCGATCGGGCCCGGCGCGAGCGCGTCGGGCCCGGGCTCCGGCCGGCGCGGGCGCGGGCCCCTCGGGGGCGCCTGAGTCGCATCGGGCGGCGAGGATCCGATCGCGCCGGAGAACCGGCGATCGGCCGGCCGGGAACCGCGGTCGGCGCCGGGCGCGAAGACCGCGAGTTTGCAGGCTTGGGACGGAATTGGCGCCCGACCTTTGCAAGCGCCCGAGGCGCTCGGGATGCTGATCTCTAGCTTCCAACGCGTTCGCTGACCGGCTGAGCAGGAATCGACTCGGGCTGCGCCCGAGCAGAAAGACCAGCCCGTCAGAGGCCTCTGAGCGCGCGCAGGCAGCCTACTCCAGCCCCCCCCGACCTCGACCGCCGCTCCGGCCTGCCCCCGGCCGCCCGCCTTGACCCCCAAGCAGCCTCCCCAAAGCCCCTCCGCGGAGGGGGCTCTGCTCGCCGAGCCCCGCGGTCTGTGGGCCAGCCTGGGCCTGGCCCTGTGCGAAGTGCTGCCGGTGGCCGCCGCCTTCGGGGTCTTCGCGCACCTGTGCCTGCACGGCCTGGAGCCGGAGCTCGGCAAGCGCCAGCGCTTGGAAGGGATGCGCTCCCAGCTGCTCGAGGACCGCGCCGAGTTGCTGCGCCGCCAGGCGGACCTGACCCAGCTGTCGGCCGCCATGCAGGATCCGATCTATGCCGAGCGCATCCGCCGGCTGGACCGGGCACGCGCACCCCAGACCCTGCCGGCGGACCTGGACCCCACGGCCCTGGAGATCGTCGAGGGCAAGGACCTCTACAAAGAAAGCCCGCGACCCCAGCGGGAACCCTGGGCCATGCCGGCCTCCTTCGACCGCGCGGCGCTGGAGGCGGAGCGCGCCTCTGGGGCGAACGAGCCGGGGCCGCGCTCCCCTACCACCCGCTCGGGCGCGCGCCGCGTGCGTTGAGCCTCCGCTCCGCGGGCCGATTCCGGCCCGCCAGGGCCTCGGCGGGGCGCCGCGCGGGAGCCGGGCCGCCCAGGCAGGAGCCGCAAGCGGGCGCCCGGGCGGGCTTGAGTCGGCCGCAGGCGGCCCTTGGGATGGTGGCCTGAAAGGCGGCAGAATGCGCGCTGCGGGACCCCGGGCGGGACCGCCCTCCCCGATGCGCGCGACCTGGAGCTCCCTCCTTCGACCGGTCCTTTTGGGCTGGGCGCTGGCGGGCGCGGCACAGCCCTCGGCCGGCCAGGGGCCCCTGTGGAGCGAAGGGCCCCTGGGTTCGGATCTGGTGCTGGTCCTCGATGGGGCTGCCCAGCAGGCCATCGACGCGGCCGATGGGATCCTGGCCCGGGCGCGCATCGAGGCGGCAGACGAAGCCGAGCGCCTCACGCGGCAGGCCTTCGAAGGCTGGGTGGCCGCGATCCGCAGCGCGGATCCGGGTGCCGCGGTGGTCTGGACCGAATGCTGGCCCGAAGGTCGGGTCCCCGGCGGATCGAAGGCCGAGCCGAGCGGGGCGGCCCCGCGGGCCAGCGAAGGCCTCGAGGTGGCGCTGCTGCGGCGCATCGACGCGCTGGCCCCCGCCGAACGGGCCTTGTGGAGCGAGCAGTTCGAGGCCGTCGCCGAGGCCGAGCTCGAGCGCGCCCTGCGGGCCCAGCGGCCCCTGGTGGCCCTGGCGGAGCTGGAGCGTTGCCTGCCGGGGACCCGCGGGGCCCTGCGGGCGGCCCTGTGCCTCTCGGACCTGGCTCTGGCGCGCGGCGCGCGGATCGAAGCCCGCACCCAAGCGGAGCGGGCCGCCGCCCACGCCCGGCGGCTCGGCGACCCGCGGGGCGCGGCGGCCGCAACGGCGCGCCTCGGGGCCCTGGCGACGCCCGCCGGGCCGCCGGCGGAGGGCAGCGCTCCGCGCCCGAGTCTGGCGCCCGGCCGACGGCTCGAGCTCGGGCCCGCGGGCACGCGCTTCGGCGGCCTCGGTTCGAGCCGCTTGGGCCTCCTGCCGGGGGCCGCCCTGTTGGCCCCCGATCGGCTGGTGGTCCAAGGCGCCCAGGCCCTGGCCCTGATCGATCCGCGCGGGCCGCGTCTGTTGGCCGCCTTCGACCCCGGGCGCTCCGTGGCCGCCGCCTGCGGGGCGCCGAGTTTTCCCTACCCCAGCCCCGTCGATCCCCCCTGGCGGCTGCGGCCCGCAGCCCTGGCCGGACGGGACCCGGGCCTGGTGGCCGTGCTCGGGCGCTCCCGGCAAGGCTCGCCGGGCAATCAAATCGCAGGCCTGTCCCTGCCGGCCGCCGCCAACTTTGCCTTGGAGGTGCCGGAGCTGCCCCTGCGCTGGGTCTGGTGCCGCGGCGTCTTGAACCCGAGCCCCGATCCGGAGGGCCCACCCAGCGCATCGATCCCCGCGGGGCTGGCCGACGCCGAGCTGGGCGGAGCACCGCTGGTGAGCGGCGAGCGCGTGCTGGTCAGCGCGCGGCGCACCGAGGGCGAGGTCGAAGCCTGGCTGCTCGGCCTGGACGGCTTGGATGGACGCGCGCGCTTCGCCCGCCTGCTGGCGCAGGGCTCCCTGCGCGGCGCGGACGCCCGGCGCCTCTCGGGCTCCTCCGCGGCCGCCCTGGCCCAGGCGCCCCTGTGGAGCCACGCCGGCCGCGCCCTGGTGGACACCGGGCTCGGCGCCCTGGCCCTGATCGACCTGGCCGACGGCCGTCTGCACTATTGCGTGCGCCTGCGCCGGCCGCCCGACGAGCAGCGCGGCGGCTTTGCCGGGGAGCGCTGCCTGCCGCTGCCCGCGGCCGACGGCCAGGAGCGCGGCAGCTGGCTGGTGGCCAGCGCCGATTCGGACCGGCTGTATCGCCTGCCGGACGGGCCCCTCGGTCTGCCCGCGGCCCCGGGCGCCGCACCGCTCGAAGCTCCCGTGACGCAGCGCGGCGAGCAGGCGCTGCTGTGGAGCGATGGCCGGCGCGCCCTGCTGCTCGGCAACGAGGGCCGGCGGCGGATCCTGCTCGAGCTCGACCTGGAGAGCGGCGAGCGCCGGCCGGCCCTCGAATTCGCGCCCGGCGAGCGCCCTTCGCCCCTCGGGCTGGCCGTGCCGGAGCAGCAGCTCCTGCTGCTGGCCAGCGACGTAGCCCTGTACCTGTTCGACCTGCGCGAGCCCGGCGCCACACTGCTCTCGGCACAGCCGATCGAACGGGCCCTGGGCGAGGTCGCCGACCTGCCCGCCATGGCCGCGGAACTGCTGCTGGTCGGTCGGCAGGTGCTGGTGCTCGAAGCGGAGTCCCTGTTCGCCTTCGAGCTGCTCTGAAGCCGCGGGACTCGCTGCGGAGAGGCCGCGCAGGCGCCGCGACCGGCCGAACAAGGCCGCCTCCCCGCCGGGCGGCCAGCCGGCGGGCGTCGCCTCGGACTCGACCCGGACCAACCGAGCCACCGTCCGACCGCCGGGAGAGCCGGACGGGACGGCTCCACGGCGGCGAGGCTAGGATCCGACTGTGTGCTCCGCAGCCGCTGCGGCACCCCGCCTGGTTCCGAAACGGGCTGCGCGGCGCGCCGCCCTGGCCTATGAAGCCCAAGTCGCGGCCGCGGCCCCCCGCCCCGGCGACCGGCTGCGCCGCTGGCGCCCGCCCCGTGGGCTGACCAACCCGCGGCCGGCCCCCGGCAACAATTCACCGCCCGCGCCGTAAGGCGCCCACTCCCCCCGGGACTCGACCGGGGTCCCCACCCCAGCCCGCCCCGCCGATGACCGTGGACAACGCCGCCCTCTCCCAACTCCGCGACGCCCACGGGGCCATGAAGCAGGAGCTGCACAAGGTCATCGTCGGGCAGGACGCGGTCATCGACCAGCTCCTGATCGCGGTCCTGTGCCGCGGACACTGTCTGCTCGAGGGCGTGCCGGGCCTGGCCAAGACCCTGCTGATCTCGAGCCTGGCCCAGACCCTGGACCTGGGCTTCAACCGGATCCAATTCACGCCGGACCTGATGCCCTCCGACATCACAGGCACGGACCTCCTGGCGATCGACCCCCAGTCCGGCGCGCGCTCGTTCCGCTTCGCCAAGGGCCCCCTGTTCGCCAACGTGGTCCTGGCGGACGAGATCAACCGCACGCCGCCCAAGACCCAATCGGCCCTGCTCGAGGCCATGGTCGAGCGCCAGGTCACCGCCGGCGGCCAGCGCCACGCCCTGCCGGATCCGTTCTTCGTGCTGGCCACCCAGAACCCGGTGGAGCAGGAGGGCACCTACCCCCTGCCCGAGGCGCAGCTGGACCGCTTCATGTTCATGGTGCGCGTGCCCTACCCCTCGCTGGCCGAGGAGCGCGAGATCCTGGAGCGCACGACCTCCAACCACAGCGCCACGATCCAGCCGGTGCTGGGCGGTCCGGCCCTGCTGGCGGCCCAGGCCGCGGTGCGCTCGCTGCCCGTGGCCGACACGGTCTACGACTACGTGCTGGCCCTGACGCGCGGCACGCGCGTGCGCGGCGACGCGCCGCTGCCGTTCCTGCAGGAGCTGGTCAGCTGGGGCGCCGGACCGCGCGCCAGCCAGTTCCTGGTGCTGGGCGCCAAGGCCCACGCGGCGGTCGCGGGCCGCGACCACGTGGCCATCGAAGACGTGCGCGCCGTGGCCCACCCGGTGCTGCGCCACCGCATCGTGACCACCTTCGCGGCGGCGGCCGAGGGCATCACCTCGGATCGCATCGTCGATCGGCTGCTGGCCGAGGTCGATCCCGCCGCCGGGGTCGGTCAAGGCCAGCCGGGCCTGGCCCAGAGGCGCGCCTGAGCGAGCGCGCCGCCCCCCGGCCGACCCGCGATCCCCCGATGGCAGACAACATTCCGCGCGGCCCCGCAGCCTTCGATCCCGCGGCGCTCGACAAGCTGGGCAAGCTGGCCCTCGTGGCGCGCACGGTCGTCGACGGCTTCATGGCCGGCCAACAGGTCTCGCCGCACCGGGGCAGCTCGATCGAATTCGCCCAGCACCGCGAGTATGTGGCCGGGGACGATCCGCGCTTCGTCGACGAAAAGATCTACGCGCGCACCAACCGCCTGGTGGTCAAGGAATTCGTCGAGGAGACCAACCTGGCCTGCCACCTGATGGTCGATGGCAGCGCCTCGATGGGCTTCGCTTCCACGGCCCTGCCGGGCTCGGCGCCGCGCACCAAGCTGCTCTACGCCAGCTGGTGCGCCGCCGCCCTGGCGCACCTGGTGCTGCGCCGCCGGGACGTGGCCGGGCTGGTGCTGTTCGACCAGCGCGAGCGCACCAAGGTGCCGCCCAAGAACGGCGCCGAACAGGCCGCGGCGATCCTGCGGGTGCTGGAGGCCGCCCAGCCCAGCGGGCCCACGGCCGTGGGCGCCAGCCTGGATTGGCTGGTCACGCGCCTGCGCCGCCGCGGCATCGTGTGCGTGTTCTCGGACTTCTTCGAGGATCCGGACCTGATCCTGGCCGGCGTCGAGCGCCTGCGCCTGGCGGGCCACGAGCCGATCCTGTTCGAGGTGCTCGATCCGGCCGAACTGCGCTTCGATTATCGCGGGCACCTGCGGCTCGACGACCTCGAAGGCGGGCCGTCGCTCAAGATCGACGCCCAATCGGTGCGCGAGGCCTACCTCGAGGAGCTCGACCGCCACCGCTCCGGCCTGCGGCGCCGCGCCGCGGCCCTGGGCGTCGATTGGGTCGAACTCTCCACGGACACGCCCCTCGACGTGGCCCTCAGCGCCTACCTCAACCGGCGGCTGGCGATCCGGCGCAGCGGCCGGCTGCGCACCCCGGGAGGCCGCGGTTGATCGACGGCTTCCTGCATCCGGGTCTGGCCTGGGGGGCCTTGCTGGCGGTCGTTCCGCTGGTGATCCACCTGCTGAACCGCCGCCGGCATCGGCCGCTGGCCTTCGGCGCGATGCGCTTCGTGGCCCTGGCGTACAAGCGCACGCGCCGGCGGGCGCTGCTCGAGGACCTGCTGCTGTTGCTGCTGCGCACGGGCGCGGTGGCCCTGCTGGCCTTGGCCCTGGCGCGGCCGTTGACGCGCGGCGAGGGGCTGCTCGGGCCGCTGACCGAAGCGCGCCGCAACCTGGCCCTGATCGTCGACGCCTCGGCCTCGACCGGTCAGCGCCTCGGCGTGCAGACGGCCTTCGAGCGCATCCTGGCGCGCGCCCGGGAACGGGTCGCCGAGCTGGACGGGGACCGCGGCGACCGGGTCCTGCTGGTGTGGGGCGACGACCAGCCGCGGCTGCTGTCCTGGCGCGGGCCCGAGGAAGCGCTGGCGCTGCTCTCCGATGGGCAGATCCCGAGCGATGGCGCCCTGGAACTCGGCAGCGCCCTGGGCGTGGTCGAGGAGGCCCTGGCCAGCGAGCTGTTCCTCGAGGACGGCGCCGGGCTCGAGCTGGTGCTGCTTTGCGATGGACAGCGCGGGCTGTTCGAAGCGGCCCTGGACGGCGGGACCGGAGCGATGTCCCCCGGCGTCGCGACGCCGGGCTCAGGGGCAGGGACCTCCGCGTCGCCTTCGATCGCAGCCCCGGGCCCCGCGGCGCCGGCTGCGGCCGAAGGATCGCCGGCCGAACCCTCCCAGCGCCAGCGGCCCGCCTTCCTGAACGCCCTCGATCGGCTGGCCCAGCGCGGGCTGTCCCTGTCGGTGGAGGACCTGGCCGCCGGCGGCAGCGGCGAGAACGCGACCCTGGCGGAGCTGGCGCTGGTGCAGCCCCCGCGCGGGCCCGGCCTGCCGATCGAATTCACCGCCCGGGTCGAGGTGCGCGCCAACGGGCCGCGCCCCGGCGCGCGCCTGGCGCTGTTCGTCGACGGCGCCCGCGCGCCCGTGCGCACCCTGGATCTGCCCGCCGAAGGCGCCGCGGAAACGGCCTTCTCGCTGTCCTTCGACGCGCCCGGGGTGCACCTGGTGGAGGCCAGCCTGGAGGCCGACGGCTTGGCGATCGACGACCGCCGCGCCCTGGTGGTCGATGTGCCGCGGCCGCTGCGCATCCTGGGCGTCAACGGCGCGCCGGACGGGCAGCGCATCGAGAACGACGAGTTGGGCTTCTTCCGCGCCGTGCTGACGCCCCCCGAGGAGGGGCGCTATGCCTTGGGGGGCCTGGCGCCGTTCGAATTCAGCGAGGTCGACAGCGATCGCTTCGCCCTGGGCGACCAGCCGCTCTCCGAATACGACCTGATCGTGCTGGCCAACCTGGCGCCGCCCTCGGGTGCCTTGGTCGAGGCTCTCGCCGAGGCCGTGCGCCAGGGCACCGGCCTGCTGATCTCGCTGGGCGACCGCACCGGCGTCAACGAATACCGCGAGCGGCTGTTCGACGCCGACGGCGGCGGCCTGCTGCCGGGCGAGCCCCTGGCGCAGGTGGCGGTCCCCTCGCGTCGCGACGGCTACTTCCGCGTGGCCAGTTTCGATGCCGAGAGCCCGGTGCTGGCGTTCTTCGGGGACGAGCGCTGGCGCCCGTACCTGACCGAGGTGCCGGTGTTCGAGTTCATCGAAGTCCGGCCGCTGCCCGACGCGCGCGTGCTGGCCAGCCTGGACGAGCGCTCCGCGCCGCTGCTGATCGAGCGGCGCCTGGGGCTCGGCCGGGTGCTGCTGTTCACGAGCACCCTGGACGCGGCCTGGACGCGGCTCCCGGAGTCCCCCAAGAGCTTCGTGCCGCTGGTCCACGAGCTGTGCTTCTACGCCGCACGGCGCGCCAGCACGCTGCGCAACGTGCCGCTCGGGCAGCCCCTGCGCGCGGAGTTGCCGAGCTTCCCGCGGGCCCCCGAGCTGGTGCGCCCGGACGGCAGCCGCTCGCCGCTCGCCAACGAGCCCACGGCCCTCGGCGAGCGGCGCTGGGCCCTCGAACTGGCCCCCGCGGCGCGCCGCGTCGGCGTCTGGCGCCTGGAGCTCGAAGGTCAGCCCGACGAGCTCTTCAGCGTGGGCTTCGATCCCGCCGAGGGGCGCCTCGAGCGCCTGGGCCCCGCCGAACTCTCCAGCCTGCA
>JBIKLM010000142.1:0-9336 GCA_044359835.1 Planctomycetota bacterium | reverse complement strand
GGGAGGGCAAGTTCCAGGCCGCCCTGGGCGATCCGGTGCGGGCGCGGCGCGCCTACGAGGCCGCGCGCCGCTTGGCTCCGACCTGGCCGCCGCCGCAGAAGGCGCTCGAACGCCTGGATGCTGGAGCGGCCGCCGGGGAATAGCCGCAGGGCGCGCGTGGGCCGGGAACTGCCCCGGCGGGGTCCTGTCGAGCCGCGCCGGCTTGCACCGGTCGAGCGCGCGGGCCCCGCGCCGCGGCGCGGGTCGCGCTCACCGGCCCGCGCTGCTGCCGAGGGGCGCGACGCGCAGGGCCGCGGGCTGGCGACCGGTCTCGAATTGCAGGCTGTTGGTCCAGGTCGGCGACACGTCGAGCCGCCACAGGGCCGGCCGATCGCGGGGCAGCTCCGCGGGCAGATCGGCCTTCAGATAGGTCGGCGGATTGGGGCGCCCCGGGGCCGGGCTGCGCGCGATCTCCACGCCCTCGATCAGCGCGGATCCCTCGACGAACAGGCGCGCCGAGAGGCGCTCGGTGAAGCGCCAGGAGCGCACGTCCTTGACCAGCCAGACCAGCCGCGCGCCCGCGGGCGGCCGCTCGCACCACCAGGCCTCGGGGGCCAGCAGCCGGTCGCGGGCATCTGCGGCCGGGCCGCGCTCGATCCAGGGGAAGCAGCCGAAGCTGTAGCCCTCGAGCGGCGGTTTCGGCAGGCGCGCCGGCAGCAGGGCCAGCAGCCCCGCCAGGGCGGGCGCCAGGCGCAGGGCCGAGCCGAGCGGGCCCTGCGGGCCGGCCGGGGCGCGCGCCAATCCCACGCCCAGGCAGGCCCCGAACAAGAGCCCCGGGGTGGTTTCCAGCAGGGAATGGCTCGCCAGGGAGTTGAAGGCCAAACCGATCAAGCCCGCGCCGAGGGCTGCCTGCACCCAGCGCTCTCCGTCGGCCAAGGGCTCGCCGGCCGCTTGCCGCGGCGCCGCCGCGCGCGCCGCGGCAACAGCCGCGAGCCCCCACAGCGCGCCGAGCAGCCCGAGCCCGAAGAGCCCCTCTTCCGCGAAACTCTGCAGGAACTGATTGTGGGCGTTTTCGTGGGTCGGGTTGAACTCCACGGCGCGCTCGGGATCGCGGAACTCGGCCATGCGCTGGGGCAAGCGCCCGAGGCCGGCGCCGAACAGCGGCGCGCTCTGGCCGAGGTCCAGCGCGGCGGACCAGGGCGCGGAGCGGTTCTCGCGCAGGTACGAGGCGGCGAAATCGAGCCGCAAGACGCGCAGGAGGTCCGCGCCGCGCCGGCTGGATTCGAGCGGCTCGAGCAGCGCCCGCGGTGCGAGCTGGACCAAAACCAACAGCGAAACCACGGCGCCAGCGGCGAGGAGCAGCGCTCGACGCTGGGCCAGGCGTCGCCAGCCGAGCCACAGCAGCGGCACCAGCAGCAGCGCCAGGGCCGCGCCCGCCAAGGCGGCCTTGCTGCGCGTGCTGTAGAGCAGCAGCAGACCGGCGCACAGGCCGGCGCTCGGCAAGGCGCGGCCGGCGGCTCCGCGCCCCGCCGCCAGGGCCGCGACGGAGAGGGGCAGCAGCAGGATCAGCGCCGAGCCCAGGGCGTTGTTGTCGAGCAGCGGCCGGTGGTTGCGCGGGATGCCGCGGGCGAAGAACTCGCCATAGCTTTGGCCCCGGAAAGCGCAGGAGGCGACCACCTCCAGCAGCGCGAAGCACAGGCCGAGCAGCAGGGCTTGGTTGGCGGCGCGGGCCAGGCGCTGGCCGCTGTCCGGCAGGGCCCGCGCGGCAGAGAGGCCCAGGCCCGCCAGGGCCAGCCATTCGAGCCGCAGGCCCCCGCGCTCGAGGGCGTGGGTGGCGTCGATCAAGGGGCGCGCCAGGAGGCCGTCGCGCAGGGCCAGCGCCAGGCTTTCGCCGACCAGCGGCGCTCCGACCGGCAGGGCGTTCCAAAAGCCCGCCAGGGCCGAAGCCAGGGTCGCGGCGGCAAAGGTCGCGAGCAGCGTGCGGGGCAGCCCCGGACCGAGCCGCGGCGCGCGGCCGGAAAGGCCGGCCAGCGCCCAGCCCAGCAGACAGCCCTGGGCCCAGACCCGGTCCGCCGCGAAGGGCAGAGAGCTCAGCATCAACGGCAGGACCGGCAGCGCGAAGCACAGCGGCAGGGCCGCCAGCAGGCCGGCGGCTCCCGCGCGCCAAACCCACAGGGCCGGCGCCAGCAGGCAAACCAGCAGCAACGGCCAGCCGGAGGCCGATTCCGGGCCCGCCGCGGGCGCGTAGCCCCACAGATAGGCCGCGCTCGGCACCAGCGCCGCCAGGGCGAGCAGCAGCGCCGGCCAGGCCGCGCGCCGGGCCGGCGCGCCGCCCTCCTGCGGAGCGCTCACGGCCTCGGCTCCATCTCGGGCTCCAGCTCGACCTCCAGGCCGTCGGCGACGCGGTTGATGTAGTTGAAGTAGGCGATCGTCTGCACCGCGCGGTGGATACCCGCATCGCCGAGCCCGGCGGCGCGCAGCTCGGCCACGTGCTCGGCCCCCATGGCGCCCGGATCGCGCGTCAAGCGCTCGGCGAAGGCGCACAGGGCGCGCTCGCGGGGCGTGAGCTCGGCGCCGCGCCAGTCGACCACCAAAGCCGCCTCGAGCCGGGCCCAGCGCTGGCCATCGAGATCGGGACGCTCGGCACGGAGGTCCCACAGGTGCGCCCACATTCAGTAATGGCAGCGGTTGGCGACGCTGACCGTCACGGCCAAGAGCTCGCGCTCGGCGCGGCTGAGCTCGCTGTCCGCGTGCATCACGGCCCGATAGAGCCCCAGGGAACTCTCCAGGACCGCCGGCTCCGCGCTCATCAGCTCGACGATCTTGAACACCCGCCCGGCGCGCTGGATCGCGGCCTGGTAGAGGCGCGCCAGCGGCCCCTGGGCGGTCCCGACCGGCACGGTGCGGATCCACGGCATGGCGCGGGGATCGTACCCTTTGGCTGCCATGGCGCCCCGACCGAAGCAGGCCTGCCGCGCGAGCCGCCCGGGAATCGGGCTCTGGCTTTGGGCCGCGCTCGCGGCCGGCTGCGCGCCCGGCGCACCGCCGCCGCCCCTGTGCCTGCTGATTTCGGTCGACACCCTGCGGGCCGACGCCCTGTCCTGCTACGGCGGCCCCCCGGGCGGCTCCCCGAACCTCGCGGCCCTGGCCGAGCGCGGCGTGCGCTTCGACTACGCCCTGGCCCAGGCGCCCAACACCGCCACCTCCCACGCCAGCCTGTTCACCGGCCTGCTCCCCTTCGCCCACCGGGTCGCCAACCTGACCAGCCTCGAGCACGGCACCCCCGGCCTGGCGCCCGGCTATCGGACCCTGGCGGAGTCCTTCGCCGAGGCCGGCTTCGACACCGCGGCCTTCACGGACGACGGGCCCCTGGGCGCGGGCTGGAACCTGATGCAGGGCTTCGAGCATCTGCAGGCCGCGCTCGAGGGCGCCGAAGCCAAGGTGGATGGGGCCCATCGCTGGCTGGCGGCGCGCGCCAGCCGCCAACCGGCCTTCCTGTTCCTGCACACCTACGAGACGCACCAGCCCTTCGCGCCTTCGGCCGCGGACCTCGAGCGTTTCGATCCCGGCTACGGGGGGCCCCTGCGCGGCGTGTGGGCCGATCTGCGCGCCCAGGTCGAAGCGGGCGCCGCGCTCAACGACGGCCGCGCCCTGTTGGCCGGCTGGGCCGATTTCGGCGCCGCCGAGATCGAGTTCCTGCGCGCCCTGTACCAGGCCGAGGTGTACGCCACGGACCGGGCCCTCGGTCGGCTGCTCGCGGAGGTCGAAGCGCGCTTCGGCCCCCAGCAGGCCCTGGTCGCGCTGACCTCGGACCACGGCGAGGAGTTCCGCGAGCACGGCCGCTTCGGCCACGAGCAGCTGTTCGTCGAGACCCTGCGGGTGCCGCTGCTGCTGGCCCTGCCCGGCGGGCGCTGTGCGGGCCGGAGCGTCGGCGCTGCGGTGTCCCAATTCGATCTGATGCCGACCCTGCTGGAGTTGTGCGGCATCGCCCCGCCAGAGGACCTGCAGGCCGAGAGCCTGCTGCCTTACCTCGCGGACTCCCCCGGCGCCGGCCCGGAGCGCGAGCTGATCGCCGAGACCACCGAAGGCCTGTACGCGCCCTTGACCGGCCAGGACCGCCTGCGCTCGCGGCGCGCCGGGGGCTTCGCCTACCTCGAACGAGCGCCTTCCCCGGAGCCGGGAGCCCCGCGGCGCAACCATCCGCTGCTGCCCTATGGCGCGCTGCTGTTCGACCTGCGCGCCGACCCCGGCGAAGCGTCGCCCGTGGCCGGCACGGACCGCCCCAGCCCGCCGGCCCTGCGTGGGCGCCTCGAAGGCGCCGCGCGGCGTCTCGACGAGCTGCGCCTGCGCAGCGAGGCCCTGGCGGCGCGCTGGTCGAGCGGCGGGCTGGTGCCGGCCGATGCCGCCACCGTCGACCAGCTGCGCCGCCTGGGCTACCTGCCGAAGGACTGAAGCCCGGGGAGGAGCCCGCGCGGGCCCCAGGCCCGAGCGACCGGCCCTAGAGCGGCCACACGAGCGGCAGCAGCAGCAGCGTGGTCACGGCCATCAGGATGTTCATCGGCACGCCGATGCGCAGGTAGTCCACGAAACGATAGCCCCCCGGCCCCATGACCATCAGGTTGGTCTGATACCCGATCGGCGTGGCGAAGGACGCCGAGCCGGCCATCATCAACGCGAACACGAAAGGCAGCGGATTCGAATCGGTGCTCTTCCAGGCCTCCGCCGCCAAGGGGAACACCAGCGCCACGGCGGCGTTGTTGGAGATCACCTCGGTCACCAGGCTGGTCACCAGATAAATCGCCACCAAAGCCGCGTAGGGCGAGCCGCCGGCGAACTCCAGGAAACCCTCGATCAGCCCCCCTGCCAGGCCGCTCTTCTCGATCGCCGTGCCGAGCCCGAAGGCCGCCGCGATCACCAGCAACACGCTCCAGTCGACCGCGGCGCGCGCCGCGGGCACCGAGGTGCAGCGCGTCAGCAGCATGGCCCCCGCCGCCAGCAGCGAAGCCTGCAGCATGGGCACGAGACCGGTGGCCCCGAAAGCCACCATCAGGGCCAGGATCAACACCGAGGTGCCCAAGCGGTGGTGGCGCCGGGGGCTGCTGTCCTCGAGCGCGCTGACCAGGAAGAAGTCCGGATCGTCGCGATGGCGCTCGACGAAGGAGGGGTGGGCCTCGAGCAGCAGGGTGTCGCCGTGGCGCAGTTCGATCTCGCCGACCTTGCCGGCCACGCGCTCGCCGTTGCGCGCCACGGCGATCACCACCGCCTGGTAGACTGTGCGGAAGCGCGCCTGCTTGATCGTGCGGCCCTCGAGCGGGCTGGTGTTGCTGACCACGGCCTCGATCAGGCAGCGGTTCGGGCGCGGCTCGTCGAGCTTGAAGATCTGGTCCGTGGCCGGCTCCAGGCCGCGCACGGTCTGCAGCTCCTTGATCGACTCGACCACGCCGGTGAAGACCAGGCGGTCGCCGGCGCGCAAGACCTGCTCCGGCCCGGGGGCGGCGATCAGGTCCTCGCCGCGGGCGATCTCGACCACGAAGGCGCCTGGCAGGGAGCGCAGGCCCGCCGCTTCGATGCTCTTGCCGGCCAGGGGCGAAGCCTGGGGCACGATCATCTCGGCGGTGTACTGGCGCGCGTCCCGCAGGCGGCTCGAGGCCGAGCTGCGATCGGGCAGCAGCCGCGGGGCGAACAGCCACAGGAACAGGGCCCCCACCAAGGCCGCCGGCAGGCCGACCTTGCCGATCTCTAACAGGGGCAGGTCCTGGATCACCCCGCTGCCGCGGGCCAGGTCGTAGACCACCAGATTGGTGCTGGTGCCGATCAGCGTGCAGGTGCCGCCCAGGATCGCCGCGTAGGACAGCGGCAGCATCAGCTTGGAGGGCGCGATCGAAAGCTTGCGGCACCAGTCCCGCACCGCCGGGATCATCATCGCCACCAGCGGGGTGTTGTTGAGGAAGGCGCTGGCGCCGATCACCGGCAGCAGCAGCTGCACCAGCGCGCCGCGCAGGCTCTTCGGATGGCCCATCAGTTGCCGGGCCACGAAGTCGATCGAGCCGGTCTCGCGCACCCCGGAGACGACGATGAACAGCGCCCCCACCGTGACCAAGCCCGACCCCGAAAGCCCCGCCAGGGCCTCCTTGGCGCTGATCACCCCCAGCTTCCAGCCCCCCTCCGCCAGCGGCACCGGGGCGGCCATCAACAGGGTCACGGCCCCGACCAGGGCCACATCCGCAGGCACCCGGTTGGTGACCAGCAGCCAGAGCACCAGCAGCACCACGGCAGCGACGATCCAAGCTTCGGGTCCCATGCGGGCCGCGATCCTACGCCCCCCCGCGCCCCCAGGCCAAACCCAGAGCCGCCGCGCCTCCCATCCCCCGGTCCGCCTGCCCCCACTCGCAACTCCCCCACGACCAGCAACCGCCGGGTGCGACCTGGGGACACCCCCGACTGCAGGGCGGAGTGCCATCGAGCTCGCACCTGGCGCCGAGTGATCCAAGCAAGCTCCAGAAAGGGCCGAAGCTCGAAGCAGGGCCCCCGGATCGCCGGTCCCGAGCACGGATCCGAGCCCATCGGCGAAGCGCCAGGCTTGGCCGCTGCCGCGGCTTGCTCCGATCGGAGGGCGCCCGCAGCGCCGCAGGGCTCGAGGCTGTACGGCGCCTGAGAAATCCACCCCGAACGACGGGTCTTGGCGAGCACCCACACGCTCGCGGAGCGCCGGCCGGTGGCCACGATGCCCGCCCCTGTGATCGCCGCGTGGCGGCCCAAAGGCATGCAGTCAGCTTGGCTTGACTGCTCAGGCGCGACCCGCGACATCTTTCCCCTGCCGGCCAGCCAACTCGACTATCGATCGAGCGACTCCCGTCTCGAGTTGTATTCGATGACGATGGAGTCGTCGCATGCCAGGGCTTGACCCAGGCTCTCCTTCCGGTCCGGCCGCAACAGGATCGAGAGCTCCGGGACGTCCCACCACTCCAGCACGACCGCATCAGGACTCACGATGAAAAGGTGCACCGCGATGGCCAAACACGGCTCACTTCGTGCCTGTGACAAAAGAACCGCCTTGACGCTCTCCGCGGGCCAACATCGACAGTCCATGATATCAGGACTGACCGGCGATCCATCGACCTGGATCGGCCCCGGGTATTCGACCGACTCCGGGAGCCGGTCCAGGATGTACTTCGACGTGTTGTAGAGGCAGAACCAGAGGCCATCCAAGTTGACCCTCTGCATGCATTCGAGGAATTGCTCGAGATCCCCGATTCCGAGTATTTCGAGGTTTTCGTCCTCGAACAAAGAGTAAACCCGCATCGCTCAGCGGGGGTGGATGGCGACGCGGGCGTTGTAGTCGGGCACGCCGCCGTCGGGGTCGACGCGGTCGATCGGCAGGAGCGGGTTGACCTCGGGCCAGAAGCCCTGCAGGGTGCCGGGGGTCACGGGGGCCAGGAAGGCGCGGCCCAGGAAGCGCCCGCGGCCGCTTTCGAGTTCGATCGGCTGGTCCTGCACGAGGCCGAGGCGCTCGGCGTCCGCGGGGTGGATCAGCACGTGGTCGCGGGCCGCGCCGGTCAGCTGGTCCACGGGGGCTTGGACCATGGAGTTGAACTGCTTGCCGCGGCGCGTGGCCAGCACGAAGGGGAAACGCGGGTCGTCCGGGAGCTGGCCGCTGAGGCCCGGCGGGCGCACGGGCGCGAAGCGCGCCTTGCCGGACTGGGTCAGGAAGCGCCGGCCCTGGATCAGGTGCCGCCCGCCGATCTGGAATTGGTCGCCCTGTTTGGATAGCGCCGCGATGCCCCGGTAGGCCGGGACGGCCCGCTCGATGTCGGCGCGGATCGCGGCCCCATTCGCGAAATGGACTTGCGCGTAGCGCTCGGGCGGCAGCACCGCCCGGGCGAATTCCAGCAGGTGCTGCCATTCGGCGCGCACGTGGGGCAGGTCCTTGCGCGGCAGTTCGGGCGAGAAGATCACGCGCCGCTCGGTGCTGGTCTCGGTGCCGCCGCCGGCCTGCTCGTAGCGCGTCGCCGCTGGCAGCAGATACACGGCCTCGCCCGGCTCGACCAGCATCTGGCTGGTGACCACGATGTCCGAGTGCACCCGCACCGGCACCCGCGCCAGCGCCGCGCGCACCCCCTCGGCATCCGGGAGGGTCTCCAGGAAGTTGCCGCCGACCACGTAATAGCCGTCGATCTCGCCGCGGCGCGCCGCCGTGAGCACCTCGGTCGTGTCCAGGCCGGGCTCGCTGGGCACGGGGAAGCCCCACAGGTTCGCGAAGCGGGCCGCGTTGTCCGCGTCGATGCTGAGCCCCCCGGGGAACGCGGTGGCGTAGGCGCCCATCTCGGCCCCGCCCTGGACCCCGGAATGGCCGCGGATCGGCATCAAGCCGGCCCCGTCGCGCCCGACGGCTTCCTTGAGCAGACCCAGGTTGGCGATGGCGCGCACGGTGTCCGAGCCGTGCATGTGCTGGGTGATGCCCATGGACCAGACCAGCACGACCTTGTCGGCCGCGGCCAGCTCGTCCACGAAGGCCTCCAGGTCTGCGGCGGACAGGCCCGCTTCGGCCAGCAGGCGCTCGAGCGGTTGGCTGGCGAGCTCGCGCTCGAGATCGCCATAGCCCTCGGTGGCCTGTTCGACGAAGTCCTTGGCGATCGCGCCGCGCTCGATCAGACGCTTGGCTGCCGCGTTGACGAAGGCCAGGTCGCCGCCGACGCGCACCATGAAGAAGCGGTCCGTCAGGTTGGTGCCGAACAGCGCCGAATCCAGGTTGGAGGGGATCCAATAGCGCTCCATGCCCGGCTCGCGGTAGGCGTTGACCATCAGCACGCGGGCGCCGCGCCGGCGCGCCTCGTACAGGTACTTGATCGCCACCGGCTGGTCGTTGGCCGGGTTGGAGCCCAGGAACACGATCAGGTCGGCGTCGTACCAATCGACGTAGGAACAGGTCGTGGCCGCGGCGCCGATGGCCTGTTTGAGCGCGTTGGTCGAGGGGCTGTGGCACAGCCGCGCGGCGTTGTCGAGGTTGTTGGAGCCGAAGGCGCGCCAGACCTTCTGGGCCGCGTAGTAGTTCTCGTTGGTCAGGCCGCGCGAGGTCAGGTACAGGCCCACCCGGCGCGGATCGAGCCCGCGAAAATGGGCCCCGACCTCGCGCCACAGGGTCCCGTAGTCGATCGGCGTGAAGCCCGGCTCGCCGCGCCGGCGGCGCATGGGCACGGGCAGCCGCCCCAGGTCGCGCAGCCCCTTGGAGTCGAGCCCCGACAGGCGCGAGAGGTCCGCGAGCCGCTCGGGCTCGAGCGGCGCCATGGTGTTGAGCTTCAGCAGATTGAGCCGCACCAGGCACAGGTGCGTGCCCGAGACCGTCCAGTCGGACAGACC
>JBIKLM010000141.1:0-9345 GCA_044359835.1 Planctomycetota bacterium | reverse complement strand
CCCCGGCCCCCCCATCCCGATGAGCGCTGCTTCGAAGGTCTCCCCCGCCGCCTGTTCGCTTACCGCCCTCGAGCCCGCGGAGGTCCCCAGCGCCCTCGAGCGCGCGCTGGTGGCCCTCGTGGCCCTGGCCGCGCTGGTCTGGCCCTACCTCTGGGACCGTCAGAGCGGGAGCGCCGATGCGGTCGGCGTGGCCCTGGCGCACGACGGCCTGCGGCTGATCAGCGGGCACGAGGTGCTGAGCCAGATCCCTGCGGAGCCGAGCCGGCTGGTCGACACCCTGACGACCTCCTGGTGGGGCCGGCTCGATCCCGGGCAAGCGCTCTACCGCCCGCTGTCCAGTTTCGTGTTGGGCCTCGGGGCGCTGATTGCGGGCGAGCCCTACGACCCCGCCGCCCCGGGCATGGGGGCGGTGCCCTTCAAGCTGTTCAGCATCGCGCTCAAGGTGATCTCGGCGCTGCTGCTGGTCGAGCTGGCCAGCTGGGTCCTGCGGCGACGCCGCTACGCGCTCATCGCTGGCCTGCTGTTCGCTGCCCTGCCCGTGCACGGCGAGGCGCTGTTCGACGTGGTGGGCGTGGCGGAACTGCTGGCCACCGCGTTTTCCCTGGGCGCGCTGATCCTGTGGGTGCGGCTCGGCGACCGGCCCCTGGCCGAACCCGGCAAGCTGGCGGGCGCCGCGCTGCTGACCCTCTTGGCGAGCCTCTCGAAGGAGAGCGCCTTCGTCCTGCCGCTGGTCGCCTTCTGCCTCGACCTGGCCCTGGCTCGCGAAGGCGGCATCGCCGCCGGTCTGTCCGCCGCCCTGCGCAAGCTGCCCGCCCAAGGGGCCCTGCTGCTGGCCCTGGCCCTGTCCCTCGGGCTGCGCTTCGCCGTGCTGGGCAGCCTCAGCCCCGAATACCCCGCAGAAACCGCGCTGGTCAATCCGCTGGTGTTCGAGGACTTCGGCACGCGCTTCATGAACGCGGCCCGCGTGCTGGCCAGCAGCCTGCCGCTGCTGATCGGCATCAACCGCCTCTCGGGCAACTGGGACTTCAGCGCCGACTATTCGGCCAGCCAGATCCCGGTGCTGCCGGCCTTGGCCCTGCCGAACCTGATCGGACTGGCGTTGCTGGCCCTGGCCCTGGCGGCGCCGCTGCTGCTGTTCCGCCTCTGCCGCACGCGCGCTGCGCTGTTCCTGGCGCTGCTGGCCTCGACCCTGCTGACCAGCAACCTGCTGTTCCCGATCGGAACCCTGTTCGGCGAGCGCCTGCTGTTCTTCCCCTCGGTCTTCGCCGTCTTGTTCCTGGCCCCCTTCCTCGGGCGCCTGGGCCGCGCGGGGGTCGCTTTGGCGCTGCTGCTCTCGATGGGCGGCGTCTACTGGACGGTCCAGCGCGCCGGCCACTGGCTCGATCCGATGAGCCTGTGGAGCTACACGGCCAACAAGAGTTCGCCCAACAGCGCTTTGGCGCAGTTCAACCTGGGCATCGCCAACCTGCAGAAGGAATCGCGCGGCTTCGCCGAGCTGTACTTCCAGAAGGCGACCGAGAAGTACCCTGGCTACGCCGACAGCTGGGCCGCGCTGGCCAGCGTGCGCGCGGACGACCCGTCCGGCAGCGCCAGCGCCCTGAAGAAGGCCCTGGACGTGCGTCTCGAGCAAGCGGGCTATCGCTACCAGCCGGGCGCGGCGCTCGCACCGACCAGCATCCCCGTGCTGCTCGAAGGCCTGACCCAGCTGCAGGCGATCAATCCGCGCCTCGATCCGGAAGGCCACCTCGAATTCCTCGAGGGTCTGGAAGCGCGGGGCTATCAGAGCCCCTACGTGGCCCTGCGCCGCGCGGAGACCCTGCGGGCCCTCGGCCGCCTCGAGGAGGCGGACCAGGCCTATGCCCGCGGTCTGGAGATCGAGGTGACCCCTTCGGGCGTCGGCGCCTACGCCCGCTTCCTGCGCCTGTCCGGGCGCGACGACGAGGCCGCAGCGCTGTTCCAGCGGCACCTGGCGCTGCTCGAGGCCGAAACCGCCAAGTCCGGCTCGGACACGCTGCTGCGCATCGAGTACCTGCTCGGGCGTGGCGATGCCGAGCTCGCCAAGGAACCGGCCAAGGCGCTGGCCAGCGCGGAATCCGCGCTGGCGCTCTCGCCGACGGGCGAAACCCTGCTGCGCGGCTTGCTGCTGCGTTCCCAAGCGCGCCTGGATCTGCCCGCGCAGGACGCGGTCGAAATGGCCCAGCGTATTTCCGGCGTCGTCGAGGACCTGCGCCGCGGACTCCAGGCCCACCCGTACGACTCGCGCGAAACGCGCGCCGCGGCCAGCATCCTGGCGCGCCTCCTGCCCAGCCAGGGCAACAAGGAGGCCATCAGCCTGCTCTCCGGCCTGGTCGCGGGCCAGCAGGACACCCCGACCCTGCGCCTCAGCCTCGGTCAGGTGCTGATGCGCGATGGCCGCTTCCAGGAGGCTGCCACCCAGTTCGAACTCTCCGCCCAAGGGCTGCTGCGCAAGGCCGGGGATCCGCTCAGCGACGAGGCCTACATCCAAGCCCGCACGGGCGAGCTGTTCGCCCTGCGGGCCGCGGCGACCCCCGAAGCGACCGGGCAGCTGGAGGCGCGCCTGGGCGAAGAAGCGGCGCGCCAGACGCCCCAGGCGGAGGCCGTGCGGGCCAACTTCCTGGCGGCCACGGGCGACTTCCCCGGCGCCCGCGCCGCCCTGGAGGCGCTGCGCAGCCGGGTGGCAGCGCCGGCCCAGGTGCAGCCCTTCGTGCAGCGCATCGAACGCCTCGAGGCCCTGGCCGCGCTGCCGACGCCTGGCCCCGTCGAATTGGCCGAGCAGGCCTCCCTGCGGCTCTCGATCCTCGACACCCGCGGCGCCGCGGAGCTGGCCCAGGCCGCCGCCCAGGCCGCGGCCCAAGCCCCCGTGGAGCTGCGCGCGCAGGTTCTGCTGCTCTGGTCCCAGTGCCTCGAAGCCGCCAGCGGGCCCGAAGCGGCCCTGGCGCCCCTGGAGGAAGCCGGCTCCCTGACGGGCCTCGCCCCCCAGCTCGCCGGCTCCATCGACCAAGCCCGCCGCCGCCTGCAAGCGCTCCTGGGCAAGGGCTGATCCCCAGGGGCTGGTCGGCGGCCAAGGCCAGGCCTCCGAGCGAGGCCGAGCCGCAGAGCCAGAACCTCCGCTTCCCCCAGGTGGGCCGGAGACGGACGGCGGCCGCCGGAGGGCGGCCCAGAGAAAGGCGCACAGACTGGCCCGAACGCGCGGGCGGAAAGCGAGTCCGCTCTGGCGCCGCGGGTGCGTCGCCACGGGGCTGAAAGGGGTGGCCTGGCTGTCCGAGATCGAGGGATGGAGCCGATCGATCAGGGTCTCCGATCGGCCCCTGGACCGGTCACGGGCCGTCGGCGGCGATCTTGACCAGCTTCTCGCCGGAGCCGACCGCCTGGCGCTCGGTGACGTAGATCTGCTTGACGACTCCGTCCGCGGGGGCGCCGATCTCGTTCTGCATCTTCATGGCCTCGAGGATCAGCATGGGCTGGCCCTGCTTGACGCTCTGGCCCTCCTGGACCAGCAGCTTGACGACCACGCCGGGCATCACGCTCTTGAGGTCGCCGCCCTTGCCGCCGCGGGCGCGGGCGGCCGCGCTGGCGGCGCGCTCGCGCTCGTCCTCGATCTCGAGGTTGTAGCGCTGGCCGGCGATGGTGGCGGCGCCCTTGTGGCGACCCCCGTCGATCGAGACGCCGTAGCTCAGATTGCCGATCGAGAGCGCCACCTGGCCGCCGTCGTCGATCTCCCGATAGCTCATGTCGAGCGGCTTGCCGTCGACCTTCACGATCAATTCGCCCAGGCGTTCGACCACCTCGACGACGTGCTCTTTCCCGTTGACCTTCGCGTAGTACTTCATGGCGGATGGGCTCTAGGGTCGACGGATCAGAAGTCGCTGCGCAGCCGGCGGCCGCGCTCGCGCCAGCCGGCGCGGGAGGATTGGTCGGCCGAAAGCGCCGAGCGGCGCGAGGCGTACCAGCGGTGCACGCAGGCGGCCGCGGCTGCGATGGCCGAGAGCTGCCGGGGATCCTCGGTCAGGTCCAGGCTCTCCAGGAAGTGCGTGTCGTAATCGCCGTCCTGGAAGGCCTTCTCGCGCAGCACGCGCAGCGCCGCCGGGGCGCCGGTCGAGACGCCGCCCACGTTGAGCTCCTCGAGGGCCCGCTGCATGCGCCGGATGGCGGTCATGCGGTCCGGGCCCCAGACGATCACCTTGGCCAGCATCGGGTCGTAGTTGAGCCCGACCTCGAGGCCCCGATAGAGGCCGGAGTCGAGGCGCACCCACGGCCCGCCCGGCAGGCGCAGGTTGCGCACGGTGCCGGTCGAGGGCAGGAACTTGTTGAGCGGGTCCTCGGCGTTGATGCGCACCTCGATCGACCAGCCGCGCCAGGTGATCGCCTCCTGGGGATAGCCCAGGGGCTCGCCGGCGGCCACGCGGATCTGCTCGCGCACCAGGTCGATGCCGGTGACCATCTCGGTGACGGGGTGCTCGACCTGCAGGCGCGTGTTCATCTCCAGGAAGAAGAACTCGCCGTTGCTGACCAGGAACTCGCAGGTGCCCGCGCCCTGATAGCCGACCGCGCCTGCGGCGCGCAGGGCCGCCGCGCCCATGGCGGCGCGCATCTCGGGCCGGATGATCGGCGAAGGGCATTCCTCGATCAGCTTCTGGTGCCGGCGCTGGATCGAGCACTCGCGCTCGCCCAGGTGCACGCCGTTGCCATGGGCATCGAACAGCACCTGGATCTCGATGTGGCGCGGCTTGTCGAGGTAGCGCTCCAAGTACATGCGCCCGTCGCCGAAGGAGGCCAGGGCCTCCCCGGATGCGGTGCGGAAGGCGTTCTCCATCTCGCTTTCGGCGCGCACGATGCGGATGCCCTTGCCGCCCCCGCCGGCGGAGGCCTTGAGCGCGATCGGATAGCCGATGCCCTTGGCGGCCTGGGCCGCCGCGGCCGCGTCGGCCACCGGTTCGGCCAGCCCGGGCACGATCGGCACGCCCGCGGCGCGCATCAGGCGCCGGCTGCCGATCTTGTCGCCCATGTCGCGGATCGACTGGGCCGGCGGGCCGATCCAGACCAGCCCGGAGGCCTTGACCAGCTCGGCGAATTTGGCGTTCTCCGAGAGGAAGCCGTAGCCCGGGTGGATCGCCTCCGCGCCGGTCTCCTTGGCGGCGCGGATGACCTTGTCCATGTCGAGGTAGGACTCCCGCGGGGTTTTGCCCCCCAGCGGGTAGGCCAGCTCCGCCATGCGCGTGTGCAGGGCCGCGGCGTCCGGCTCGCTGTAGATCGCCACGGACTCGATGCCGAGCTCGCGGGCGGTGCGGATCACGCGCAGGGCGATCTCGCCGCGGTTGGCGATCAGGATGCGCTTGAAGTAGGGCTTGGATTGCATGGCCGGCGGCTCACAGGGGGATGTTGCCGTGCTTGCGCACCGGACGGGTCTCTTGCTTCGACTTGAACAGCTCGAGGGCGCGGATCAGCTGCGGACGGGTTTGGCGCGCTTCGATCACGTCGTCCACGAACCCGCGCGCGGCGGCCTGGAAGGGATTGTTGAACTTCTGCTCGTATTCGGCGGTCTTAAGGCGCTCCATGGCCGCCGGGTCCGGGGCGGTCTGGATCTCGCGGCGGTGGATGATCTTGGCCGCGCCGGCGGCGCCCATCACGGCGATCTGCGCGTTGGGCCAGGCCAGGTTCAGGTCGGCGCGGATGTGCTTGGAGGCCATCACGTCGTAGGCGCCGCCGTAGGCCTTGCGGGTGATCACGGTCAGCTTGGGCACCGTGGCCTCGCAGTAGGCGTAGAGCAGCTTGGCGCCGTGCAGGATGATGCCGCCGTACTCCTGCTCCGTGCCGGGCAGGAACCCGGGCACGTCTTCGAAGGTCACCACCGGGATGTTGAAGGCGTCGCAGAAGCGGATGAAGCGCGCGCCCTTGATCGAGGCGTTGATGTCCAGGCAGCCGGCCAGCACCGAGGGCTGGTTGGCCACGATGCCGACCACGTGCCCGCCGAGCCGGGCGAAACCGACCATGATATTGCGCGCATAGCCCTCCAGCACCTGCAGGAAGCTGCCCTCGTCGACGACCAGCTCGATGATGCGGGTCATGTCGTAGGGCTTGGTCGGATCCTCGGGGACCAAACTGTCCAGGATCTCGTCGGCGCGATCGCTGGGATCGTCCGTGGCCACGAAGGGCGGCTCTTCGCCGTTGTTGAGCGGCAGGTAGGACAAGAGCCGGCGCACGAGCTGCATGCAGCTCTTGTCGTCCGGGCTGGTGAAGTGCGCCACGCCCGAGCGCGAGGCATGCACCTCGGCGCCGCCCAGCTCTTCGCTGGTCACATCCTCGTGGGTCACGGTCTTGACCACGTCCGGGCCGGTGATGTGCATGAACGAGGTGTTCTCGACCATGCAGATGAAGTCCGTGATCGCCGGGCTGTAGACGGCGCCGCCCGCGCAGGGCCCCAGGATGGCCGAGATCTGCGGGATCACGCCGGAGCTCTGCACGTTGCGCCAGAAGATCTCGGCGTAGCCCCCCAGGCTCTGCACGCCTTCCTGGATGCGCGCGCCGCCCGAGTCGTTGAGCCCGATCAGCGGCACGCCGACCTTGCGTGCCTGGTCCATGACCTTGCAGATCTTCTCGGCGTGGGTCTCGGACAGCGAGCCGCCGAAGACGGTGAAATCCTGGCTGTAGAGGAACACCGGGCGCCCGTCGACGCGCGCATGGCCGGTCACGACCCCGTCGCCGAGGATCTTCTGCTTGTCCATCCCGAAATCGTTGCAGCGATGGGTGACGAAGCGGTCCAGCTCGACGAACGAGCCCTCGTCGACCAGGAAGTCGATGCGCTCGCGCGCGGTCAGCTTGCCCTTTTGGTGTTGGGCGGCGATGCGCTCCGGGCCGCCGCCGGCCAGGGAAGCCTCGCGCATGCGGCGCAGACGATCGAGGGGGGTCTCGCGGGTCATCGAGTCGGTCGGGGGTTGGGGGGGAAACGGTCGCAGCGGGCCGGGTGGGGCCCGAGCAGGGGGATGGGCGCGGCAGCCTGCGCGGGATCAGTGGGCGGCTTGGCGCGGGAGCTCGACCAGTTCGGTCAACACGCCGCCGGTCGACTTGGGGTGCACGAAGGCGATGCGCGTGCCGTGGGCCCCGGGGCGCGGGGCGCGGTCGATCATCTGTACGCCGGCGGCCTCCAGCAGGGCGATGGCCTTGGCCACGTCGTCGACGCGGTAGGCCAGGTGGTGCAGGCCCGGGCCGCGCTTCGCCAGGAATCCGGACACCGGGGAGTCGGGCGCCGCGGGCTCGACCAGCTCGATGCGCTGGCCGCCGGCCGAGACGCACAGGACATTGACCTTTTGGTCGGCCACGAACTCCGGATCGCCGCCGGGCATGCCCAGCAGGCCTTCGTAGATCGGGCGCGCGGCCGCGATCGAAGGGACGACGACGGCGATGTGATCGAGCGCCTGGACCAGCCCAGGCAGGGCGGCGTGCAGATCCATGGGGGGGAGCGCGGTCCCCCGCGCGGGGCGAGATCCTAGCCTCGCAGGGCCGGCGACGCGCGCCCCGCGCGGGGCTGCTTTCGTCAGGTCTGGCGTCCGGCCGCGCAGGGCCCAAGGCGGGGTGTCGGGCGGTCCCGGCCGGAGCGCCGCCGACCGCGGGCGCCCCGCGGGGATGCGCGGGTGCGGGACGGCCCAGAGGCCGGACCGCCCGCGACCGCGCCTGTGACCGCGTGCTGGCGGCCCGAAGGGACGCGGACAGGCGGCTCGGATACCTCGCCTCGCCTGCCCCAGGGAACCCCGCTGGGCCGCGCTGTCCCCGCCGGGTCCCCGGGCTTGGACGGTGCTGAGCCCTCGAAGCCCGGAATTCCGGGCGCCGCGCAGTTCCTGGGCTGGGCCGCATACCCAGGCGGAGCGAAGACTTCAGGAATGCGGCCGCAAGGTCCAGGCCAATCCAGCGGCTCTCTACCGGCTGGTCCGAGCATGCGGCCAAGAAAACCCGGTCGATCCGAGGGCCAGACCGGGGCCGCGCTCGCGGCCGCCCAGCGATCGCCCGCTCTCAGAGCCCCGGCGGTCCGAACCGCTGGAATGGACCGTCGCCCAGCAAGCGTCGGACCGGCCGGGCCTCAGCGAGGCTGAAAAAGACCCTGCAAGGCGAAGAGCCGATCGTGCTTGAGCTGGGTCAGTCGATTGCGAGCGGCAGTATAGGGCGGGTAGGTGCTGGTCCTGAGGCCGAAGGTGACCGACCAGCCCTTGTGCACCAGGCCGATGGAGGCGATCACGGGGTCCCCGGCATCGCGCTCGAACTTCTGCTTCCAAAGCTCTTCGCCCTGGCTCATGTAGGGAGCCGCCAGGAAGTCCCCCTGGTTGAGCGCCGCCTGGAGCGCCGCGCTGTAGGCCTCGTGGGCTTCGCGTGCCTGCTGCAGAATGCGCTCGTTGTGCTGCGCGCACAAGGCTTGCAGTTCTCCCGGCTCCAGCTTCTGGGTACCGAGCGGCAGACTGAATTCCTGGGCGATCTGCTCGTTGCTCCAGTTGGGATCCCAGCCCAAGCTCACGACGCTGCGCTTTTCGATATCCGTCGGGGAGAGCACGAACTGGTCCAGAATGCTTTTCCAGACCTTGTCGAGGGGCTCCAGCGGCGGTGCGATGTCCAGGTCGTGCCCCTTGGCCACCAGCGCCGCCATGATGGCCTCGCCACCCGGGTAATCAGCGAGGAACTCTCGGGCATTCCTGGGGCCGGCGGGTGGATCCGTGGGGAGCTCGGGAGCATCGGGCGCTTGTGCAGCGCGAGGCGCGTTCTGGACCTGCGGGCTCGGGGGATCGCCGTCGACCGAAGCCGCAGCAGGCAGCGCTCCGCCCGTATCCGGTTGGACAGGGGCTCGCGCCCCAAAGAACAGCCACAGCAGCGCAGCGACGAAAGCGCCAGCGAGCGCGAAGCTGGCCCAGCCGAGTCTCGCATGCGCAGCAGAGTCGTTTTCCTGGTTCGACATCAGTCCGCGCAACCCGAGCAGCTGACGTGGCTCTCTACCGAAAGCCCGGCTGCTGCCGCCGAGAACTGGGTATTTCCGCTTCCGCAGGCCAACAATCGAATTCCGCCGCTGCCGCCGTAGGGAACCGCCCGGGAGCCGAAGCCCCACAGCAGTTCAGCGAAACTGGCCTGGATCGGGGTCGAGTGGGTGGTCCCGTTGGGCAGGGTGGCGATCAGGTTCAGGGGCGCCTCGCCTGTCCCGAGATTCCAGGTCACGGTCACCTCGGCCTCGCAATTGAGACCCAGGACACAGGCTCCGATGGGTTGTTCGGCCAGGTGCAGCTTCAGGCAAATTCCGCTCGAAGCAGTGACCTCGATTTTGAGCGTCTTGGTGAGCAGGAGATTCGCGTC
>JBIKLM010000140.1:0-9350 GCA_044359835.1 Planctomycetota bacterium | reverse complement strand
CTCGAGCCCTCCCTAGACCTGCCGCTGCGCCTCGTCGGCGTCGCCTGGCCGGAGGCCGCCGCCGCGCTCGCGCCCGTGGGCTCCTGGAACCGCCTGGTGCTGCGCCTCGAGCGCCCGCCCCGCCCCGCCGACCCCGCTCCGCGCGGCGACTCCGCCGAGCCCGCCAACTCCAGCGACTCCGCCGAACCTGCCGAGCCTTCCGATCCTGCCGACGCCGCTGCAGGCGCGGGCTCCGCCAACTCCGCGGATTCAGCCGACACCGCCCTCTCGGCCACTGCCGCCGCGCGCCTGGTCGTGACCCTCAACGGCCAGCGCCTGCCCGATCCGCCCCCCAGCGCCGCCTGCCTCAGCGCCGACGGACGCCTGACCCTGGCCGGCCTGGCGCTGGTGCCCGGCGGCGTGCCCACCGAATTCATGAACCTGCTGCTCGGCGAGCCCCTGTCGCCCGCCCAACCCGCGGCGCTCGAAGCGATCGAAACCCTCCGCGCCCCGCGCTAGCGCCCAGCGCCGCAGCCGCCCGAGCCGCAGCCTGATCCAGGCCCTTCTCCAGCCGCGGCGCGTCGCGAACCGCGCTTGCGCGGCGTGCGGCCGACGCCGCTGCGCTCGCCGCGGAGGTCACTGGTTCAGGCTCGGGGTGCGCAGCTTGAAGCCGTCCGGGCCGAGGGGGTGGGTTTCTTTGAGCGGCAGGCTGGCGCCCAGCAGCACGCGGCCGAAGCCGTGGCGTTCGCGCAGGGCGTCGAGCAGGCGATCGAGCTCGCGCTGGCGGTCCCGTCGGCTGGTGCCCGGGGCGGCCGTCAGGCTGCCGTCGGGTCGCTCGTCGAACATCTGGCGCTGCCAGCCGGCGCGCGGGCTGAAGCGGCTGAGGCTGATCCCGATGGTCTTGACCAGGGCGCGGCGGCGGGGCAAGGCGCGATAGATCGAAAGCGCCAGGTTGCCGATCTCGAGCGTGCCGTCGCTGGGCGCCTCCAGGGAGCGGCTCTGCTCCAGGCTGGCGCCCTGTCCGGGCGCCTCCGCCGCGCTGGATCCGGGCCCCGCGCCGCCTTGCTCGCCCGCGCCGCCTTCTTCGCCCGCGCCGATGCCCGTGGCCACGTAGCGCACGCGCACGGCCACGCCGCGGCACACCTGGCCATGGGAGCGCAGCCGGTGCGCGGCGCGCTCCACCAGCCACCACAGCATCGCTTCGATCAGCTCCGGGCGGCCTTCTTCGGGTTCGAAGGTGCTGTCGCGGCGGATCGAGGCCGGCGGCCGGTGCACCAGCCGGCCCTGCTCATCCAGCTCGACGCTGGCCTCCACGGCGCGCTGATCGAGCCCGTGGGCGCGCGCGTGGATGGTCAGTCCATCGCGGCCAAAGCTCTGGAACAGCAGCTCGCGCGGCACCAGCCGGCGCAGCTCGCCGACCCGCCGCAGGCCGAAGCGCTCGAGCTGCGCGCCGATCGAATGGCCGATGCCGGGCAGGTGCGCCAGCGGCAGGGCGTCGAGGAAGCCCTGCTCGCGGCCGGGCCAGAGCTCGGCCACGCCGCCCGGTTTGCCGAGTTTGCCCGCCAGGCGCGCGAACAGGACGCTCCGGCCGATGCCGATCGTCAGCGGCAGGTGCAGGCGCTCAGAGGCGCGGCGCTGGAGATCCACGGCCAGGTCGAAGGCGCGCCCGAAGGGCCGCTCGGCGCCGGTTACGTCCAGCAGCAGGTCGTCGATCGAGGTGATCTCGACCAGCGGCGTGTACTCGAGCGCCAGGCGCGCCAGCTCGCCGCGCAGGCGGTTGGCCGCCTGGCTGTCGCCGTCGCGGAACACCGCCCGCGGGCAGCGCTTTTGGGCCTCGCGCAGCGAAAGCCCCGGGCGGATGCCGAAGGCGCGCGCCTCGTAGGAGGCCGACATGACCAGGTTGCGGGAGCGCGGCGAGCCCCCGACCACCACCGGCCGCCCGCGCAGCCCCGGATGCAAGGCCTGCTCGACCGAAGCCAGGAAAGCGTCCACATCGAGGTGCAAGATCCGCCGAGGCCCCCCCGGGCCCCAGCCCAGGCCGGCCGGAGAATCCATGGCCATACCCTAACAAAACCAGAACCAGCGCGCCCGCCGCCCCTGGGGCGCCCCCGATCGACCCCCGCACGCCCCCAGGCCCCATCGGCGGCCTTGGGAGCCCGCCCGAACGGCGGCGCTGACTGGGAAGCCGCCGGGAGCGGCCCCCAGGGGGTTGCATGGAGGGGCGGGGGGCATGGCCTACAATCCGGGTCCATGGAGCTCGTGCTGGTCCACCCGCAGATTCCGCACAACGCGGGCTGCGCGGGGCGGCTGTCGGCGGCGACGGGGGTGCGGCTGCACTTCGTCGAGCCGCTGGGGTTCAGCCTGGAGGACCGGTACCTGAAGCGGGCGGGGCTGGATTACTGGCCGCTGGTCGACCTGTGCGTCCATCGGGACTGGGCGCGGGCGGCGGAGGTGCTCGCTCAAGGGTCGGAGAGACCGCTGGCGGAGCGCCTGCGGCTGTTCACGGCCCGCGGGGGGCAGGTGCTGTTCGACGTGCCCTTTCAGCCCGACGACGTGCTGGTCCTGGGCAGCGAGACAGAGGGCCTGCCCGGGGAGCTGCTCGAGGCCCATCCCGCGGCCAAGGTCTACATCCCGATCCGCCCGGGCGTGCGCAGCCTGAACCTGGCCAACGTGGCCTGCCTGGCGCTCTACACCGCGCTCCATCGCTCCGGTCATCCGCTGCCCGACAACCGGGGCGCTTATGTGCCCCACCCGCAGGCAGCGGAAGACATCTGGCCGACCGACATCGCCGTCACCTCACCGCCCCGATGAAACACCCGACCGACCTGCCCGCGGACTGCCGTGAAGCGTTCGAACTGGCCATGGGCACGGAGTGGAAGTCCGACGCGGCCCGCGAACGGGCCCTGTCCGATGCGGTCGAGACCTTCGAGGAGGCCCTGGCGCGCGAGCCCGCGAACCAAAAGCTGTGGATGCACCTGGGCGAGCTGCAGCTCGATCGCGGCGCGAGCCGCGAGGCGCGGCGCGCCTTCCGCCAGGCCCTGCGGCTCGAGCCCAACGACGCCCTGGCGCACTCCGGCATGGCCTACGCCTGCAGCGAGCTCGGCCGGCATGTGGAGGCCGAGCGGCTGCTGCGGCGCGCCCTCGAGCTCGATCCGAGCGAGCTGCTCTACGGCCAGCTGGCGGCGCTGCTGATCGCCCAGGACCGCGTCGAAGAAGCCGAGGAGCCCCTGCGCGCCGGCCTGTCCCTCGATCCGGAGAACCCCGAGCTGCTGTTCCTGTTCGCGCGCTATCTGGCCGAGGACGCCAGCGAAGCGCGGCGGACCCTCGAACGCGCCCTCAACGCCGATCCGGACAACGTCGAGGCCCTGTTCGAGCTCGGCGCGCTGTTCGCCGGCGAAGGCGAGTTCGAGCGTGCGGCCGCCTGCTATCGCCGCGCCACCGAGCTGGACCCGGGCAGCGCCGAGGCCTGGCGCGAGCTGGCCGCCGTGCAGCTCGACCAAGAGCAAGGCGCATCCCTGGAGCTGGCCCAAAAGGCCGTCGAACTCGATCCCGAGGATGCGCGTTCCCTGGGCATCCTGGCGGAGGCGCTGCTGCGCGCCGAACGCGGCAGCGAGGCCGAAGAGGTCCTGGCGCGGGCCGTGGCCAACCGGCCCCTGGATCCGGATGTGGCCCGCGCCCACTGGCTGCAGGCGCGGCTGTTCGAGGAGCGCGGCCTGGTCGACGAGGCCCTGGTGGCGCTGTACGAGGCCGAGGCCTGCGCCCCGAGCTGGCCGGCGATCGCGGCGGACCTGGGTCGCTTGAACCTCGAGCAGGGCGAGCTCGAGCTGGCCGACCGCTATCTGCAGATCGCCCTGGAGCACGACCAGGAAGACGCCCAGAGCCGCGAGCTGCTGCGCGCGCTGCATGCGCGCTGAGCCGCTGCCCTGACTGGCTTGGATCCTTCGTCGCCCGAACAGGAGCCGCCGTCGGCGGCGGCTCCCGCGCCGTCCGCGGAGCCGTCTGCCGCGCCGTCCGCGGACCAGCCCGCGGACCCGCGCCTGTTCGGTCCGGCGGGGGCCGCGCCGCGCAAGCCGCGTTTCGGCGACCTGACCGAGGTGCTGCTCGAGCGCCTCGGGCCGCGCGGCGAGGCGGTCGGCACGGTGGGGGAGTATCGCTTGCATCTCGAGCGCGGCCTGATCGGCGAGCGCCTGCTGGCCCGCGTTGTGCGGCGGCGGCGCGAGCGCATCGACGCGGCGATCGTGCGCGAGCTGGCGCCCTCGCCCTGGCGCGTTCCGCCCCTGTGCCCGCACAGCGCCGATTGCGGCGGCTGCCGCTTCCAGGAACTCGACTACGGCGTCCAGCTCGAGCTCAAGGGCCGCTTGGCCTCCGAGCAGCTCGCGCCCCTGTGGAGCGGCCGCGGGCCGGCGCCGAGCCTGCCCGCGCTGGTGCCCGCGCCGCGCCGGAGCCACTATCGCAACAAGATGGAGTTCACCTTCGGCAATCGCCGCTGGATCGAACGCCACGACGACGGGCGCGCCACGGACTTCGCCCTCGGGCTGCACGCCCGCGGCACCTGGTCCAAGGTGCTCGACGTGCGCCATTGCGCGCTGGCCTTCGAAGGCGCCGAGCGGCTGCTCGAGAGCGTGCGCAGCCTGGCGCAACGCCACGGCGTGCCGCCCTACGCCTTTCAGGACCGCAGCGGCCAGCTGCGGCACCTGCTGCTGCGCCGCGGCCATCGCACCGGCGAGCTGCTGGTCGATCTGGTGACGCGCGAGCTGCAGAGCCCCGGCCTCGAGGAACTCTGCGCGGGCCTGCTCGAGCGCCATCCGGAGATCACGACCCTGGTCCAAAACGTCCAGGAGAGCCCGGCCATGGTCAGCCAGGGGCAGCACGAGCGCGTGCTGTCCGGGCCCGGCCACGTGCACGAACTCCTGGCCGGAAAGACCTTTCGCATTTCGGCCAATTCGTTCTTCCAGACCAACACCGAAGCCGCCGAGGGGCTGGTGCTGGCGGTGCGCCGGGCGCTCGCGTCGGCCCTGCCGTCGGCCCGCGGGGCGGGCCCTGCGCGGCTGCTCGACCTGTATTGCGGCGGCGGGACCTTCGCCCTGGCGCTGGCGGATCTGTTCGACGAGGTCCTGGGCCTCGAGCTGGTCGAGAGCGCCGTGGCCGATGCGCGCCGCAATGCCGCCTTGAACGGGCTCGGGGGCCTGCGCTTCGAGCGCGGCGATGTGCGCGCGCTGCTCACGGGCGCGATCGCGGGCGGGCCTCCCACGGCCGTGCTGGTCGATCCGCCCCGCGCGGGCCTGCACCCCGACGTGGTCAGCGAACTCGGGCGCCTGCGCCCGCCGCTGCTCGGCTACGTCGCTTGCCACCTCCCGTCGGCGGCGCGGGACCTGCGCCCGTTCCTGGACGCGGGCTACCGGATCCTCGATCTCGGATTGTTCGACTTCTTCCCCCACACGCCGCACCTCGAGGGCTGGCTCCTTTTGGCGGCGGATTGAGCGCTCCCGAGGCTCTAGACGGGCTCGTGTGGCCCAGGCCGCGGCCTATATTCGCCTCGTACCGGCGCTCGTCTGGGCGCCGGCCTCTCCAGCAACCGAGGTCCCCGTGAGCCCGATCGAAAGCCCCTCCGCCGCGCGCTCCGCCGAACCCGCCCGCCAGGGCCTCGAAGGCCTGGCGGCGCAGCTGGCGCCCCTGCGCGCCCGGCTGATCGCGCACCCGCTCTACACCCAGCTCGAGACCCTCGAACACGTGCGTGTTTTCATGCAGCACCATGTGTTCGCCGTCTGGGATTTCATGTCGCTGCTCAAGGCCCTGCAGCGCGAGCTGACCTCGGTCGAGCTGCCGTGGCGCCCGCGCGGCGATGGCACGGCCCGGCGCCTGATCAACGAGATCGTGCTGGGGGAGGAATCGGACGAGGGGCTCGGGGGCCAGGGCTATAGCAGCCATTTCGAGCTTTACCGCGCCGCCATGGAGCAGTGCGGCGCCAGCGTCGGCCCCATCGATGCCCTGTTCGAAGCGCTCGACAGCGGCGCGGGTCTGCGCCAGGCGCTGGAGCGCTCGGGGGCCCCGGCGGCGGCGCGGGCCTTCGTGGGCGAGACCTTCGCGCTGATCGAGGACGGGCCGCTGCCGGCCGTGGCCGCGGCGTTCACGCTCGGCCGCGAGGACGTGATCCCGGACATGTTCACGCGCCTGGTCGGCGACCTGTCGCGCCAGCACGGCGGTCGGCTCAGCCGTCTGATCGATTATCTCGAGCGCCACATCCAGATGGACGGCGAGCGCCACGGGCCCATGTCGGCGCAGCTGCTGGCCGGCCTGTGCGGGCAGGATCCCCTGCGCTGGAGCGCGGCGCAGAGCGGGGCGGAGCGGGCCATCCGCGCGCGCCTGGCGCTCTGGGATGGGATCCTGGCGGCGCTGAAGCGGGGCTGATGGCCCTGCCGGTCTAGGGGGGGAGCGAGCTGGCGGGCTGACGGGCCGCCTTCGGCCGGAGGGCGAGCGCGGCTGGCCGTGGCCTTGCCGGCGGCTCGGGGCGGAGCCGGCCCGGCCGGCCCGGGGGTGTTCCGGAGCGGGAGGCGCGCCAGGTCGGCTCCGCTGGAAGGGGCTGCCAGCCGAGGGGTGCCGGTCGCCACAGCCCCTGGGCCGGCGACGGAGGGCCCCCAGGCGAGCGCCCCGCGAGCCCGGCCGCTGCTCCGCCGGCGGGCGGCGGGCGGGAGATCCGGGGTCCCTGGCGGCAGGCTGCCCCCACGCTTGGGGCCCGATCCCCGCTCGCCCGGGCTGCCGCTCGGACCTGGAAGTCCGTTCCCGGCGGGGCAGCGCGGCCCCGATGGCAGGTCGGGGGCGGTGTGCGGCTGGCAGCCCGCGGATCTTCCCGGGAGCAGGAACCAGGGCCCCAGCCCAGCCGTCCTCCCGGGGCTTCCCGGCGTTTTCACCCCCTGGGTTCGCCTCCCTGGCCTCGGCGCGCGGCCCCGGGCTCCGGCCTGTCCGCGTTGACGTCTTCCAGGAATGGGGAATACTAGGGGGCTGGCCCCGTGATGACCCCCCTGAACCCGGGGCGGGCCGCCCTCTGCCCGGGCCGAGCGCGGACCCCTACTTCCTTGGACTTCCCAAACCCTGCGATGCGCACCCACCTCCCCCTCCTGGTGACCCTGGGCCTGGCTCCGGCCGCCCTGGCCCAGCAGTTCACCCTCTCGAACGGCCTCCCGGCCCAGAACCTTTGGACCGACGGGGTGGCGATCGCCGACCTGGACGGCGATGGGGACCAGGACATCGTCTTCGCCAACGGCAGTGTCTACGGCGGCACCGGCGCCGCCGGCGCCCTGGCCCAGCACCTCTACCTCAACGACGGCGCGGGCAACTTCACCGCCGCCCACGGCCAGCTCAACGTGATCAACTTCAACGCGAAGATGGTCATCGCGGAGGACTTCGACAAGGACGGAGACCAGGACCTGATGTACGCCTCGGGCTCGACCGGCAGCCCGCCGCGCCTGCTGCTTAACAACGGCTCCGCGGTGTTCACCGACGTGACCGCCACCAACGTGCCGGTCCTGGCCCTGCGCTCCTTCAGCCTGTGCGCCGGCGACGTGGACAACGACGGCGACCTGGACGTGGTGGTCAGCGACGGCGGCACCTTCGGCGGCGTGGCCTCCCAGGCGCGCCTCCTGATCAACAACGGCACGGGGGTCTTCAGCGACGCCACCGCGGTGCGGATGCCGGCCGACCTGTACAACTGCCAGGACATCAGCATCTTCGACTACGAAGGGGACTTCGACCTGGACATCGCCCTGTCCGGCAAGGGCAGCGGCGGCATCCAAGGCCGCCTGTACCTGAACGACGGCACGGGCGTGTTCTCGGTCAGCACGATCCTGAACGGCCTCGGCACCGGCGCCACCTACGAAGCCGACTGGGGCGACCTGGACGGCGACCGCGACCTGGACGCCATGGTCCAGTCGATCAACGGCGTCAGCGAGGGCTGGGGCCGCAACGACGGCGTGCTGGTCCCGCCGCCCGAATTCACCTTCGGCGGCACCAACGGCGGCGATGACAACGAGATGGTCGGCTTCGACTACGACGTCGACGGCGACATGGACGTGCTGGTGGGTTCTCTGGCGGGGGGCGGCGAGAAGATGTACCAGAACAACGCCGCGACCTTCACCTACGTCAACGTGATCCAGGTCCAGGCCGACTCCAGCCTCGACGTGGGCGTGGCCGACCTGGACGGCGACCGCGACTATGACATCGTCACGGCCCAGGGCGAGTCGGGCAACTTCACCAACAAGATCTACCGCAACAACGGCTCGCCCGACATCGTGCGGCCGATCTTCCTGAAGACCAGCACGCCGAGCTCGATCGGGGCCGCGGGCACGCTCTTCTACTGCCAGACCCAGGACGCCGTCCAGGACGACAGCAAGGCCTGGACCACGGTGATCTACGAGTACACGCTGTTCGGCAGCACGGTCACCTGCGGCACCGGCACCGCCTTCCACATGGGCGGCGGCCAGTTCCGCGCTTCGGTGCCGAGCACCCCGGGCACCGTCGGCATCCAGTTCCAGTGGAAGGCCTTCGATCCGGCCGGCAACGATCGCCCGAGCACGGTCGTGACCATCGGCAACACCAGCCCCTGGCGCGACCTCGGCAACGCCCTGCCGGGCGTCAGCGGCGCCTCCCTGCTGACCGGCGTCGGCACCTTCGCCGGCGGCACCAACATCAGCCTGAATCTTTCCAACGCGGCGCCTGCGGCGGCCGGTTTCCTGGTGGTCGGCGGCTCGGCCATCAACCTGCCCCTGTTCGGCGGCGTGCTGGTGCCCTCGCCCGACCTGCTGCTGCCCTACAACACCGACGGCAGCGGCAACGGCAGCTTCACCACGCTGTATCCCGCCGGCAAGCCGGACTGCGTGACCTTCACCTTCCAGGTCTGGTACTTCGACGTCGCGGGCCCCCAGGGTTTCGCTGCTTCCAACGCGATCACCGGCACCCAGCCGGCCGCGTTCTGACCGGGCGGGTCGCTCAGACCCCGCACCGACACCGCTCCGGCGCTCCCCGTCCCCGGGGAGCACGCGGACCGCTCCCCAGGCAGAGCCTGGACCGAATTCGGATCCTCTCGAGGGTTCTCCGGCATTCCCTCGGGGCCCGCCCACCGGCGGGCCCCGCTTTTTTTTGGTCTCCAGGAGATCGGGTGGGTGCCCCCTGCGGAGAGGGGCACGGCTCTGCTCCTGGCTTGGGACCTAGAGGGCCTCCGGTCCTGTCAGCGCGGCTCGAGGTCCAGCAGGCGGCCGTCCTCGATCCGAGCGCCGAGCAGCGGATGCTGCGGGGTGCCCGAGCGCAGCGCCTTGGCCAGTTCGCGCGCGTCGCGGTCCAGCAGGCGCAGGCGCTGGAACTCGCCGGAACCGCAGGCA
>JBIKLM010000576.1:0-2548 GCA_044359835.1 Planctomycetota bacterium | reverse complement strand
ACACCGCGGTGCTGTTCCTGCCCAAGGAGAAACCCCTCGAGCTGTTCGAGAGCGAGCCCAAGAAGAGCCGCGTCCAGCTGTACGTCAAGCGCGTGTTCATCACGGCCGACTGCGAAGAGCTGATGCCTCCCTGGCTGCGCTTCGTGCCCGGTCTGGTCGATTCGAACGACCTGCCGCTCAACGTCTCGCGCGAGACCCTGCAGCACAACCGCCAGCTGGCCCAGATCAAGAAACGCCTGACCCGCAAGGTCCTGGACAGCCTGGGCGGCCTGGCCAAGGAGCGCCGCGCGGACTTCGAGGCCTTCTGGGGCCAATTCGGCGCCGTGCTCAAGGAAGGGCTCTATTTCGAGCAGGGCGACACACAGGATGAACTGGCCGGCCTGTGCCTGTTCCGCTCGAGCCGTGGCGAGGGCTGGACCGGGCTGCAGGAGTACGTCGAGCGCATGCCCGCGGGGCAGCCGGCGATCTACACCCTGGCCGCGCCGGACCTCGAGACCGCGCGCCGCTCGCCGCACCTCGAGCGCCCGCGCGCCAAGGGCTACGAGGTCCTGTTCCTCTTGGATCCGGTGGACGAGTTCGCTTTCCAGCGCCTCGAGGAATGGCACGGCACCAAGATCCAGGCCCTCGGCAAGGGCGCCGACCAGCTCGAGGACGAGGGCGACAAGCAGCGCCGCAGCGAGCTCGAAGGCCAGCACAAGGCCCTGCTCGAGGCCATGCAGCAGCGCCTCTCCGGCGCGGTCAGCGGGGTTTCCTTCTCGAGCCGGCTGTCGGATGCGGCGGCCGTGCTGGTCGGCGAGGAGCACAGCTTCTCGCCGCACGTCGAGAAGCTGATGCGCGAGTCGGGTCGCGGTCCGGCCGGCCCGGCCAGCCGCCGGCGCCTCGAGCTCAATCCCGGCCATGGCCTGGTCGAGCGGCTGGAGGGCCTGCGCGAAAGCGCGCCCGAGCGCTTCCAGGACTATTGCGACCTGCTCTACGGTCAGGCCCTGCTGAGCGAAGGGGCGACGCCCCCCGAGCCGGCGCGTTTCGCCGCGCTGGTGGCCAAGCTGCTGCTGGCCGAGCGCTCGGGCGGCTGATCGGCACGGGCCCCGCCCGGTGCAGCTGCATCGGCGGTCGCCGCGGCCCGGAGCATCCTCGCGGGCTCGGATTCGCGCGCCGCGCCGATCCGAGCCCGCCTGCCCGCCGGATGGGGGCCCGAAGGTCTGCCTACAGCCGGCTTCGACTTCACGGGCGCAGCCCGATCTGACCGCTTCGCGCCAGTCCGCCGGCCTGCGCCGGGCGCCGGGCTCAGATCGCTTCGGTGCGCCGGCGCAGCCAGTCGAGCGCTTCGCCTTCGAGGCGCGGGGCCAGGCGCCGGCGGACTTCGGCGTGGTAGGCGTTCAGCCAGGAGCGCTCGGAGGCGTCGAGCCGGTCGAGCTCCAAGCACTGCACGTCGATCGGGCACAGGGTCAGGGTCTCGAACTCGAGGAACTCCCCGAACTCGCCCGGCGGCGCCGGCACGTTGAGGACCAGGTTCTCGATGCGCACGCCCCAGCGACCCGGGCGGTAGATGCCCGGCTCGATGCTGGTGATCATGCCGGGTTCCATGGCCATGTGCGTTTCCGGGATGGCCTTGGAGAGGGTCTGCGGGCCCTCGTGAACGTTGAGGAAATAGCCCACCCCGTGGCCCGTGCCGTGGCCGTAGTCGATGCGCTCGGCCCACAGGGGGGCGCGCGCGATGCTGTCGAGCATGGGGGCCAGGGTGCCGCGCGGGAAGCGCGTGCGCGAGAGGCCCAGCATGCCTTTCAGCACCAGGGTGCAATCGCGTTTGGTTTCGGCGGGCAAGCGCCCGATGGCCCACACCCGGGTGATGTCGGTGGTGCCGCCGAGGTACTGGCCGCCCGAGTCGATCAGCAACAGGCCCGGCCCGTCGATGGTGGCGAAGTGCTCGGGCGTGGCGCGATAGTGGGGCAGCGCGCCGTTGGCCTGGAAGCCGGCGATGGTGGCGAAGGACAGGCCGACGAAGCCCGGTTCGCGCGCCCGTTCGGCGCTGAGCTGCCGATCGATGTCGAGCTCGGAGAGCCGCTCGGTCCGCAGCGTGCGCTCGAGCCAGGCGTAGAAGCGGCATTGGGCGGCCCCGTCCTGTTCCATCACCTGGCGCACCTGGGCCGCTTCCGCTCCGCTTTTTCGCGCTTTTGCCAGGGTGGTCGGATTGATCGCTTCCAACGTTCGGCAGGCCAGGCCTTCGGTCAATCCGGCGGTCACCCGGCGCGGATCGAGCAGCAGCACGGCCGCCTTCGGCAGGGCCTCCAGGGCGCGCCGCGCGCCGGTGTAATCGGCCAGCTGGATGCCGTCCTGGGCCAGCTCGCGGCCGAGTTCCGCGGGCACCTTTCCCGCGGCCACGAACAGGGTCGCGGCGTGCAGGTCGAGCAGCAGATGGCCGAGGAAGACCGGGTTGTAGCTGACGTCGGAGCCGCGCAGGTTGAGCAGCCAGCACAGGTCGTCGACGGTCGAGATCAGATGGTGGCTGGCGCCGTGCCGCTCGAGCTGCCGGCGCAGCTCGGCTAGGCGC
>JBIKLM010000139.1:0-9401 GCA_044359835.1 Planctomycetota bacterium | reverse complement strand
CGCCGCTCTGGCGATCGTCCACCAGGGCGATCGACAGGAGCGGCCGGCCCGCGTCCAGGTGGTCGAGGGTCGCCTCCACCACCCGCGCGATCCACTCCGGCCGCGCCCCGAGGCGCTCGAGCAGCTCCGGGGGCGCGCCGAAGTCGAGCTCGAGCCGCGCGCGCCGCCGCTCAGCCACGGCCGCCCTCGGCCGGCTCCTCGGCGCCCGGCTCGCCGCCTTCGGGCCGCGCGCCCTCGTAGGCCCGCACGATCTGCTCGACCAGCGGGTGGCGCACGATGTCGCGCGAAGAAAACTCCACCACCGAGATGCCGGCGAAACCCCGCAGGCGCCGCACGGCATCCGGCAGGCCGCTCTGCTTGCCGCGCTCCAGGTCGTTCTGCGAGGGATCGCCGGTCACGACCACACGCGAGCCCTCGCCCATGCGCGTCAGGAACATCTTCATCTGCGAGACGGTCGTGTTCTGGGCCTCGTCCAGGATCACGAAGGCGTGGCTCAGCGTGCGCCCGCGCATGTAGGCCAGCGGCGCGATCTCGATGACCCCGTAGTCCTCGAGGCGCGCCACGTCCTCGAAGGACAAGAGGTCGTACAGCGCGTCGTAGATCGGGCGCATGTAGGGGTCGAGCTTGGCCTGCATGTCGCCCGGCAGGAAGCCCAGGCGCTCGCCCGCTTCGACCACCGGCCGCGTCAGCACCAGGCGCCGCACCTGCCCATCGCGCAGGGCCCGCACCGCGGCGGCGGCGGCCAGGAAGGTCTTGCCGGAACCGGCCGCGCCCAAGCCGAACACCAAGGGCGTCTTTTCGATGGCCTCCAGGTAGCGGCGCTGGTTCTGGGTGCGCGGCTGCACGGCCCCGACCTTGAGAGCGCGCGTGACCATGGCCGCGTTGGCGTCCATGGTGCGGCGCGGGAAGAAGCGCGCCGGATCGTCCTCGCGGCCGCCGCCGGGCCGGCTGCCGCTGCGCACGGGCCCAGCGGGGGCCGGGCTGGCCTGCGGCGGGCTGGCGGGGCGGGCTTCGGCGACGCCGGCGTCCTGGTCCAGCAGGATGGCCTCGATCTCGCGCGGCTTGAGCTCGCGGCCCTTGCGGTGCTTGCCGAGCAGGTGCTCGATGCGCTGACGGGCGGCCTCGACCAGCTCTTCGGAGCCCTTGAGGCGCAGGTTGCCGCCGCGGGTGAACAGCTCGATGTCGAGGCTCTGGCGCAGCAGCTTGGCGTGCCGGTCGTAGGGGCCCAGGACGAGGATGGCCTCGTCGTGGGAGCGCAGCGGGATGGTCAGTTCGGTGCTCAACGGGGAGCGTCGACGGCAGGGTCGCGCGGGTTCGGGAAAGGGCCGGGGATGGAATCAGGTGGTCAAGGCCGGCCACAGGGCCAAGGCCACGGGAATCGAGAGCAGCAAGCTGTCGACCAGGTCGAGGAAGCCGCCGCTCGGTCCGAACAGGCTGCCCGAGTCCTTGACCGCCAGGGAGCGCTTGAGGCGGCTCTCCAGGAGGTCGCCGGCTTGGGAGGCCAGGTTGATCGCGGCGCCGATCAGCAGGGCCGAGCCGAGCGGCAGACGCAGCACGCCGGTCTGGGCCAGGATCGCGGCCGCCAGCAGGGCCCCCAGCAGGGACGCGAAGCAGCCCTCGCTGGTCTTGCCGGGGCTGAGCCGCGGGAAGGGGTGATGGCGCCCGAAGGCGCTGCCGCCGTAGTAGCCGACGATGTCGCCCACCTTGCTGAGCACGATCAGCGCGATCAGCTCGCGGGCGCCGGCGCCGCTCTCCCCGAGGCGCGCGTAGACCGCCGACAGGCCCGCCAAGGGAGCGCTGACCCAGGCCAGCCAGAACCAGGCCGGCAGGGCCCAGGAGCGCTCCGCCGGCTCGCGGGGCCGCAGGGGCAGGGCGCACAGGGCGGCCAGGGCGAAGGCCAGCCCGTAGGCGACGATCGGCGCCGCGGACGGCAGCCCGGGCCCGCGGCCGAGGGCCAGCCACCAGGGGCCGGCGGCGGCCAGGCCCGCCAGCGCCCCCAGGGCGCGGCCGGAGCGCGGGTGTTTGGAGAGCAGGCCGCCCGCTTCGCTGGCGGCCAGCAGGCCGAGCCCGGCCGCGATGGCGAACACGAGCTTGCCCGAACCCGCGGCCGCCACGCCCCACAGGAGCAGCCCGAGCCCCAGCGCCAATCCGCCGCCGACGCGCGTGCGCCGCAGCAGCTTGGCCCGGCGCTGGGCCGCCGCCGGGAGCGCCTCAGCCAAGGCGGGCCCCCGGTCCTCGAACGCGGGCCGCCGCTGTCTGGCCCCCGTGCCGCCTTCGGCTCATCGGCTCTGCTCGCGCGCACGGGCGCGGATCGGGACCGCCGAGGGTGCATCCGAGACCAGGCCGCCGAACTTGCGCACCCGCCGGCCGTACTCGCGCAGGGCCTCGAGCAGCTCGGGCCGGCGGAACTCCGGCCAGCAGACCCGCGACACGAAGATCTCGCTGTAGGAGGCCTGCCAGAGCAGGAAGTTCGAGAGGCGCAGCTCGCCGGCCGTGCGCACGACCATGTCCGGGTCGGGCGTCAGCGGATCGTAGAGGTAACGCCGCAGGGTCTCCTCGTCGATCGTGGCCGGATCGAGGCGGCCCGCGCGGGCGTCCTCGGCGACCGCGCGCAGGGCATCGGCGATCTCGGCGCGGCTGCCGTAGGAGAGCGCCAGGCGCAGGACCAGCCCCTGGTGGCCGGCGGTCAGGCGCTCCGACTCCGCCAACACGGCCTGCACGTCGGGCGGCAGGTCGCCGATGCGGCCGATGGTCTTGAGGCGCACCCCATGGCGCCGGAAGGTCTCGAGTTCGCTGCGCAGGAAGCGCTTCAGCAGCCGCATCAGGTAGCTCACCTCCCGCGGCGGGCGCTTCCAGTTCTCGACCGAAAAGGCGTACAGCGTCAGGGACTCGAGCCCCAGCTCGGCGCAGGCGGTGGTCACCTCGCGCACCGAGCTGGTGCCCTCCTTGTGGCCGAACACCCGCCGCAGGCCCTGGGACTGGGCCCAGCGGCCGTTGCCATCCATGATGATCGCCAGGTGCGCGGGCAGGCCGCTGCCGAGCTCGCGCTCAGCCCGCGCGCGCAGCTCCGCCTGACCGGGGCGCGGCTCTGGCACCGCCAGGGGGCGGGGCAGGGCACGTTGGGAATCGGGCGTGAGCATTCACCTGGGCTGGCTGGGCCCGGGGCATCGCGTGGGGTGTCGTTACGGGCGCCGGAGCGCGGCAGGGCCCTGGCGGTCGGCTCGCGGCCGGCGGCTTCGTCTGGCCGGGCGAGCCCGGCTGGCGCCAGGTGCCGCGAGCTTTCCAACATAGCCCAGCCCGCTGCCGTCCGGAACTTGCCCAGGCGCTGCCAGCCCGCTTCGGGGCCGAAACTCCGGCGGGAGGCGCTCCGAAGCGCCCCGACACGGCCAGGGGGCCGCCCGCGCCCGACCTTGGTCGCCGCCGCGCTCTGGGGGCTGCCACCCGTCGCGACCGGCGGCGGGTCCCCAGGGACCGCGCAGGTGCCGAGTTGGGATGCGTGCCGCGCCCGAGGGCCTGCCGAGCGCGCACCCGATCGCCCGGAGCGGCGGCAGTCGGGCCGCCGGCATGCACGGGGTGCTGCTGCGGGGCTCGGGCGCAGCCCGGGTCGCCTTGTTCTCAGGCCCTCAACGCCGGACCGGCCAGATCGGCTGCGAGTCGCGCGGGAAGAGCTGATCGCGGGCCGGACCGATCGAGATCATGCGGATCGGATAGCCCACCTGGGCTTCGATCCATTCCACGTAATCGCGGGCCTTGGCCGGCAGTTCGGCGAAGGAGCGCACCCCGGTCAGGTCGTCGTCCCAGCCGGGCCGCTCGACGAATTCGGGCTCGAGCGCGTCGATGCTGTGCAGCTCGGCCGGGAAGCGCGTCAAACGCTGGCCCCCGAGGCGATAGGCGACGCCGACGCGGATGCGCGGGAAACCCGAGAGCACGTCCAGGTTGGTCAGGATCCAGCCGTCGGCGCCGTTGAGGTCGAGGGCATAACGCAGCGCGGGCACGTCGAGCCAGCCGCAGCGCCGCGGGCGGCCCGTGGTGGCGCCGTATTCGTTGCCCTGCTCGCGCAAGCGCACGCCGTCGGACCCGCGGTCCTCGGTCGGGAAGGGCCCCTCGCCGACGCGGGTGCAGTAGGCCTTGGCGATGCCCAGGGCGGCGTCCAGCCAGCGGGCGGGGAAGCCCGCGCCGGCCGGGATGCCGTCCACGCCCGTGTTCGAGGAGGTCACGAACGGGTAGGTGCCGTGGTCCACGTCCAGCAGGGCCCCCTGGGCGGCCTCGAACAACAGGCTCTTCCCGTCGCGGTAGGCCTGGCGCAGCTCCTCGCCGGTGTCGCCCACGTAGGGGCGCAGGCGTTCGGCGATGGCCGCGTAGCGCGCGATCTGCTGGCCTGGATCGAGGGGCGCCTCGCCGTACAGCCGCTCGCGCAGGGCGTTTTTCTCGATCAGCACCGCGGTCAAGCGCGCCTCGAGGTGCGCGCGGTCGAGCAGGTCGGCGATGCGCAGGCCCGAACGCGCCGCCTTGTCGGCGTAGGCCGGGCCGATGCCGCGCCCGGTGGTGCCGAGCTTGTCCGAGCCGCGCAGCCGCTCGGCCAGCACGTCCAGGTTGCGATGGTGCTCGAAGATCACGTGGGCGCGGGCCGAGAGCCGCAGGCAACGCGCGTCCACGCGCACGCCGCGGGCCGCCAGGGCGTCGAGCTCCTCGCACAGCTTGAGCGGATCGACCGCCACGCCGTTGGCGATCACGTTGACCTTGCCCGGGTGCAGCACGCCGGAGGGCACCAGGTGCAGCACGTACTTCTGGTCGCCCACCACGACGGTGTGGCCGGCGTTGGCCCCGCCCTGGTAGCGCACCACCACGTCGGTCTCCGAGGCCAGGGCATCGATGATCTTTCCCTTGCCCTCATCGCCCCACTGGGCACCGAACAGACACAAGGCAGGCATGGATGGCGGGGCGAGCGGTTGGAATCGTGGGAGCGGGCATTGTCAGCTTCCCGCCGCGCCCGGACAACCCCCGAGGGGCGTCCCGTAGCCGCCGCCGCCCGGGGTCTCGGCCCGCAGCTCCCCGCCGCTGGGCAATTCGGCGCGGTCGACGGGTTCGAGCACACGCCAGGGTGCCTCCCGGGCGGCGCGCACGGAGAGGCCCCCCGGGGCTCCGGGGGCGCCGCCGTCGAGCCCGGGCGGCCCGCGCCGCTGGCGGCCGCCGAGCCAAGCCACTTCGACCGGCGCCAGGAAGCGCAGTTCCTTGACGATGCCGTCGCCGCCCGCATGGCGGCCGGCGCCCCCCGAACCGCGCCGGACCGTGGCCTGCAGCACCCGCACCGGGAAGGTCCGCTCCAGGGCCTCGATCGGCGTGTTGCGCGTGTTCGTCATGTGGCAATGGCGCGCCGAGACCCCCGGCCCGCCGGGGCCGCCGCCGGCGCCGCCGCCGATGGTTTCGTAATGGGTGAAATCGCGCTGCCCGAAGCTCAGGTTGCTCATCGTGCCCGCCGAGCAGGCCGGCAGGGCCCCGGGCTCGAGCGCGGCCAGGGCCCGCAGCAGCAGGTCCACCAGCCGCTGGCTGGTCTCGGTGTTGCCGGCGGCCACCGCCGCGGGATACCGGGCGTCGAGCAGGCTGCCCGGGTCGGTCAGGATCTCGACCGGCGCCAGCACCCCGGCGTTGGTGGGCGTGCCGGGCGGCAGCAGCAGCCGCAGGGCGTAAAAGACCGCGGACTCGACCACGGCGCGCGGCGTGTTGAGCGGGCGCGCCACAGCCGCCGCGCTGCCGCGGAAGTCGGCCCGCAGACCGCCCGGGCCGTGCTGCAGGTCGAGGCGCAGCTCGGCCCGTTCGGCGCCCGGCAGGTCGAGCTCGTCGACGACCTGCACACGCCCGTGCGGCAGCCGCGCGAGCCGGGCCCTGGCCAGCTCGGCGGTCCAAGCCAGCTGATCGGCGGCGCGCTCGAGCAGGGTCTCGGCGCCGTAGCGTCCCGCCAGTTCGAGCAGCCGCGCCTCGCCCAGGCGGTTGCTGGCCCACTGGGCCAGCAGGTCGCCCTGGCGTTCCGTGGGCACGCGCACGTTGGCCAGGAACAGCGACAGGAGCTCGCGATCGAGCCGCCCCCGGCGGACCAGCTTGACCGGCGGCAGGCGCAGCCCCTCCGCATGGATCTCGCGCGCCGGCCCCATGGACCCAGGGAACGGGCCGCCCACGTCCGCATGGTGGGCCCGATTGCACACGAAGGCATCCGGCGCCTGGCCGGCAGCGCGCTCCGGGCGCAGGAACACCGGCGAGACCAGGGTCAGGTCGGGCAGGTGGCTGCCGCCCTCGAAGGGATCGTTGAGCAGCACGGCGTCGCCCGGCTCGAGCGCAAACTCCGGCTCGCGGGCGGCGCGGGCCAGCACCGCGGCCACCGAGCGCGGCGCGGCGCCCAGGTGCACCGGCAGGTGCGCGGCCTGGGCGATCATGCGACCCTGGGCGTCGAACAGGGCGCAGGAGAAGTCGCGCCGCTCGACGATGTTGGCCGAGAAGGCCGAGCGCACCAGGCGCGCGCCCATCTCCTCGGCCACGGCCACGAACAGGTGCTGGAACACCGGCACCTCCAACGGGGCGCGCACGGGGCCGCCCGGCGGCGGCGCGCCGGCGGCGAGTTCTTGCGGGCCGGAGGCTGCCTCCACGCCGATCAGCGCTCCTCGTCGGGGAAGTCGACGATTTCGTAGGGCCGGTAGTCGAGGCCCTCCCAGCGCTCGATCGGCACGATCTCGACGCCCTCCTCCGTGGCCCGCCGCCAGACGGTGCAGCGCACCGTGCGGGTCAGGTTGAGGCCCGACTGCTCGAATTTCTCCTGGTCCTCGCGGCTGAGCCCCAGGCCCTCCTGATCGGCGCCGCGCCCGGTGGCGCGCCGCGCGGTGACGTACACGCTGAACACATCGCTGGTGACCCCCACCATGCGAGCGACGTCGGCCTGGGCCTCGGGGGTCAGCTGGTACCAGGAATCGAGCTCGAGCAGCTGGTCGATGTTGGTGAAGATCTGGCGCTCGAGGATCTCCTCGCCGTATTCGTCGAGGACCGGCTCCTGCTCTTCTTCCCCCTGCTCCGGCTGGACCTCTTCGTTGCGGTATTCGATGACTTCGTCCCAGAACTTGCTGGGCACGTAACGATCGTCGAACAGGGCCTTGAGCACCACCGGCGGGGCCGTGTTGAGGTTGATCGCGCCCAGCACCGCCTGCACCCCGCCGTTGGCGCCGCCCTGGACCTGCCCGGTGGTGCCCGAGGAACTGAGCGTCTGGGTCATCGATCCGTCCGGGCCGCCCGTGGTCTGGCCGCTGGGCGCGCCGGCGCCGCCTGCCCCGGCCGCTGGGCCGCCCGCTCCCCCGCCAGCGCCCGCTCCTCCGCCCGCGCCCCCGGCGCCCCCCCCGGCACCCGGCACGCCCTGGGCCCCGGCTCCGGGCGCGTTCAAGCGCTCCTGGCGCTGCGTCAGCGTCTCGAGCGAGCTGACCATGGTCAGGTAGGAGGCCAGCGAGTGGACGATCTTGTCGTCCTTGTCGCGATAATCGCGGAAGTGGCTCTCTTCGAAGGGCTCGATGCCAGCGAACTCGCGGATCGTCAGCGGCATGCCCAGATCGCTGCGCTGCGGATCGTCGGTGACCAGCGAGGGCTTGGGCAGCGGCGACTCGCGGCGGCGCAGCAGGGTGTCGCGGATCATCTGGGCCATGTCCTGGGCCTTGAAGTTCTCCACGTCCTCGCTGGTGCCTTCGCGGTACAGGTCGATCACGCGCACGACGCGTTGGAAGGCCTTCTCGGCCTCATCGGGATCGACGCTCAGCATGGCCAGCACGTTGAGCTTGCTGTTCTCGTCCTGGACCAGGATGCGCAGCGGGATGCGGTTGATCTCGGTGCGCTGGGGTCGGGCCCACTCGTCCTGGCGCGAATCGCTGGGGGGCTCCTGTTCACCCCCGGCGCCCGGGTCGCCGCCCGGCAGGGCCCCGCCCCCCGCTCCGCCGCCCAGGCCGGGCAGGCTGGGCATGGCCCCCGCCGCTCCCCCGGGACCGGACTGGGCCGCCGCCTCCGCGTCCCCCACCAGCTGTTCGAAGACCTCCAGGAAGGCCGATTCGATGGCCATGTCCATGGAAGTTCCGGAGACGTCGTTGACCGCCACCTGCATCGAGGTGCGCGTGCCGATGCCGATCTGCCAGACGATCAGCACCAGCACCATCAGCACCAGCATGGACAGCATCAGGGCCGCGCCGGAGCGCGGACCGCCGCGGAAAGGCCTGTGGAGTCGCATGGTCAGCGTCTGGGTCGGCGCCTGTGACGATCGCCGCGCGCCAGTCTTCCACGGCGGCGCGGGCGGCGGAAGGCCTGGGGCCGGATCGCGGGGGCTGCGGCCTGCGGCGGGCGCCCTGGGGCCGCTGCGACGCTGCGCTGGAGGCCCGGCGCCGGGCCGGCTCACAGGCTCGAACCGAAGTCGGTGCCCTGCAGGATCCGCGGCCGGATGAAGAACAGCACGTTGGTGCGCTCCTTGCGCTTGAGGTCCGAGCGGAACAGCAGCCCGAGCAGCGGGATGTCGCCCAGGATCGGCACCTTGCGCTCCTGGTCGACCTCGCGCTCGGTCTCGAGGCCCCCGATCACCAGCGCCTGCCCGGGCTCCAGATAGACCACGGTGCGCGCCTGGCGTTTGGCCAGCAGCGGCGAGGAGAACTGGTTGCCCTCGGCGTCGAAGAAGGCGATCGCTGTGCCGATCTGCTGGCTGGCCTCGATGTACAGGTTGAGCGCCAGGGTCGAGGTGCCCACCACCCGCGGCGCCACGTACAGCTTGATGCCGACCTCCTTGAACTTCAGCGAGGCGTTGAAGTTCTGGTTGATGCCCGAGAGCCCCGAGAACTCGAAGAACGGGATCTCGCGCGTGTCGAGCACCTCGGCCACGCCGCCCTCGCGCACGGCGATCTTGGGGCGCGTGGTGATATTGACGTTCTCCCAGGTCTGGATCGCCTCGAGCACCGCGCTGATCGCCACCCCGTCGGTGATCGTGCCGATCGACAGCAGGGCCTCGTTGGCCTCGGTCTGGTTGGGCAGGCTGTAGCCCAGGCTGTCGACGAAGGTCCCCGGCGGGAAGTCGAACAACACGCCGCCGTCCGGGCCGCGCACGCCGTAATCGAGCTGTTCGGTGTTGGTCACCTCGACCACAGTGGCCTCGATCTCGATCTGCGGCACCGAGCCGGCGAAGAGTTCGATGAAGCCCTGCATCTCGGCCAGCACCTCTTCGCTGCCCGTGACCACCAGCCAGTCGGCGATCATGATGTCGATCGGCGGGGTCGGAGCGGTGTTCGAGGGGGTCGAGAAGTTCTGGTACTGCTCGAAGTCCCACTTCTCGAGCAGCACGATGCGCGCGCGACCGGGCTCGATCGGCGCCAGCTGCACCGGCTTGGGCTCCGAGCTGG
>JBIKLM010000575.1:0-2564 GCA_044359835.1 Planctomycetota bacterium | reverse complement strand
GCCCGAGGCGCGCCGGTTGCGCTCTTGGCTCTGGACCTCCAGGGGGCCCCTTTTGTGGGGGGGGCTCGGAGCTTTTCCCGGGGGGCTGAGCAGGGTGGGCTGCGGCAGGCACGCTGCGTCCCTGGTCCTGGGGCCGATGGTGGGGGCTTCCTTGGGCCGCCAGGGGCGGTCACGGAGGCTCTGGATCGTCTCGCCTGGGGGCTGGGCTGGGCGGGGCGGGGCGGGGCGGGGCGCCGGGTTCACCCTTACGGGCCGAGCCCTCGGCGTCCCTGCGCTGCCCGGCGTCCGATGACCGCGGATCTCGCTCGCGTTTGGGCTCGCGCCCGGATCCCGTCCCGCGCAGGCCGCCGTCGCAAAGGCCCGCGGGAGGCGACAGCGGCTGCTGCGGCGAGCCCTGCTTTTGTCACAGTGTGGGGCCGATCCCGACCGGTCGGCGGCCCCTGGAGATCCCGGGCGAGACCGGCATTCGCCGACCGCGCGGGCCCGCTTTCCAGCGCTGCGGACCGACCCGGGCAGGATGCCCGCGCCCGCGGCCCTCGGCCGCCTGCGCGGTCGAGTTCCTTCCGCTCAAGAGACCATGCCCCGCAAACTCCCCGCCGCCGCCCAAGCCAAAGCCTCCTCCCAGCGCGCGCCCCAGAAGCCGCGGCGCGCTCGCGCGGGGGCCGCCAGCACGGCGGGGGCGGGCGGCCGTGGCGCGAGCGCTCGTTCGCCTCAAGCGGACTCACCCAAGCCCGCCGCCCGAGCGGCTGCCACGGGCCGCACCCAGGTCGCCGTCGATCGGCCCGCCAAGCCGGCCGCCAAAGCTGCCGCAAAAGCTGCCGCAAAAACTGCCGCCAAGGCATCCCGCGCGCGCGCTCTGGCGGGGGCCGCCGCGACCACGACGGCACCCTTGGCCGAGCGCGGCGGCGCCCTGATCCACGAGCGCCGGCTCGAAAACGGCCTGCGCGTGCTGCTGGCCGAGCGCCACCGCGATCCGGTCGTCTCCGTGATCCTCTTCTATCGCGTCGGCGCGGTCGACGAGCGCGAAGCCGAGGCCGGAGTTTCGCACTTCCTCGAACACATGATGTTCAAGGGCACGCCGCGCTTCGGCAAGGGCTCGATCGATCGGCGCACGGCGACCCTCGGCGGCCAGAACAACGCCTTTACCGGCTACGACCACACCGGCTACTGGTACGAGTTCTCGAGCGACCGTTGGGAGGAGGCCCTGGTGCTCGAATCGGACCGCATGCGCCATCTGCTGCTCGATCCGACGGAGTTCGCCTCGGAGCGCGAGGTGGTGCTGGAGGAGCTGGCCATGGGCGAGGACGAGCCCTGGCGCGTGCTCGGCCGGCGCGTCGAAGCGCGCCTGTTCGGGCGCCATCCCTACGGCCGCCCGATCATCGGCTTCCCGGACACGCTGCGTTGCATGACGCCCGAGTCCATGCGCGCCCATTACCGCCGTTTCTACCATCCGCGCAACGCGACGCTGCTGATCTGCGGCGATGTCGAGCCCAACGAAGCCTTCCAGCGCGCCGCGGCCCACTTCGGATCCCTGGGCCTCGAGAGCCCGAGCGAGCGCGGCCCGCGCCGCGGCCGCCGCGCGACGAGCCGCGCCGCCCAGGCCGTCGAAGGCGTCGAAGCCGTCGAGATCATGGACGCCGCGGCCCCGCGCAGCGCCTTGCGTCCGCCCGCGGAGGAGCCCTTCGGCGAGCAGCGCCTGGAGATGCGCTGGCCCGATCCGGCCAAGCGCCTGTGCATGGCCTGGCGCGCAGCCCCCGCGGGGAGCCCGGACGACTACGCCCTCGACCTGATCGTGGTGCTCCTGACCTCGGGCCGCAATTCACGGCTCCAGCGCCGCTTGGTGCTGGACGGCGCCCTGGCGACCTCGGTCAGCGCCTACAACGACTCGCGCGTCGAGGACGGCGCCTTCTGGCTGCAGGCCCAGTGTCGCGAGGGGGTCGAGCCGGCGACCCTCGAAGCGGCCATCGACGCCGAACTGAATCGCTTGTTCGAGGAGCCGCCCAGCGAAGCGGAGCTCGACCGAGCGCGGCGCATGCTCAAGGCCAGCGAGGCCCACGACGCCGAGACCACCAGCGACCTGGCCGAGGAACTCGGCAGCTGGGCGATCGACGTCGATTGGCCCCATGCCCTCGATGGCGGCATCCGCCATGCGGCGGTCGCTGCTGCGACGATCAGCGAGGTCGCCGGCCGCCTGCTGCGTGCCGGCCGCCGCGTGGTCGGCTGGAGCCTGCCCGCTCCCAGCGCGCCCGCTGCCGGTCGCGGCGGGTCGGACGCCGCGGACGAAAGCGAGGACCCCGAGCAGGACGACTGAACGGCCGGCGGGCTGGAAAAGATCATCTCGGACCGCGCTCGAACCGCTCGAACTGCCCTTCGGCAGGCCGGCATGCCGCCCTGCAGCGGCCGCCCAGGCTGATGGCGAGGCCTCGGGCTGCCCGCGCGACGCCGAACCCTGCGCTCGATCTCTCTGGCTCGCCATGCGGCAAGCGGCCCGGCTCGCCACCAGCCCTCCGCGCGGCTGCTTTTCGAACCATAGGTCGGGCGCGGCTTCCGTCCGCGCTGCGCTC
>JBIKLM010000574.1:0-2566 GCA_044359835.1 Planctomycetota bacterium | reverse complement strand
CGAGCCCGAAGCCGAGCCGGAGGCGCCTGCCGCCCGCCCGCGCCGCGCAAAGAGCGAGCGCCCGGCGCCGGAGGAGCCGGAGCTCGCCGGGGCCGCCGTTGCGCCCAGCGCCGACTCCGCTGCCGAACCCGCGGCGCGCCGCCGCTCGCGTACGGCGGCGCCGACCGAGGCGCAGGCACCCGAGCCGGTCCAACCGGTTTCCGCAGGCGCGCGCCCTGAACCTGTCCCCGCGGAACCGGGCCCGCGCGCGGCCAGCGCTCGGGCTGCCGAGCCGTCCGGCGCGAGCCCTGAGCCCGCGCCCTCCTCGGGCTGGCGCGCTGCACGGGCCGCGCGACCGACCGAGCCGCGCCCCTCGTCCGCTTCGGCGACCCCGCTCGCCCGCCGCGCCGCCGACAACGGAACCGACAGCCCGGTGCAGGTCGACCTGCCCTTCGACTCGGACGACGAGGATTTCGGCCGGGAAGCCGCGCGCACCGCGGGGCCCGGCCCGGCGGCCCGCGAGCGCGGCCCCGCGCCCTATCCCTCCGACGATCGCCGGCCCGCGGGCCCGCCCGCCGCGGACGCCGCGGACGCCGAGCGGCCCCAGGCCGGCGGCTGGCGTGCGAACCGCGGCGAAGATCGCCCCAAGCGGCGCTGGCGCGAGCAATTCGCGCCGCAGCCGCCGGCCGCTCCGAGCGCGCCCGCTCGCCCGCCGACGCCGCCCCCCGAGCCCGCCGCGCCGCGGCCCGCCTGGCGCCAGGGCGAAAGCGAGCCGCCCGCGCCGGAGGCCGCCGCCGCGCTCGAGCCCAGCGCTCCCCAGGCCGAACTGGACCGCCGCGCCAAGGCGCGCTTGGCGGCCGCTTCCCTGGGGGCCGGTCGCCCCATGAAGGGCGCCTGGAAACCCAAGCACGCCGCCGGGCAGGCACGGCCCGCCGAAGCGCTCCCGCCGGGGGCCAAGCCGCGCGGCGCCCAGGAGTGCGAAGGCCTGCTGGTGATCGATCAGGGGGGCCACGGCAAGCTGCGCTCGCGGCACAACCAATTCCTGCCCAGCCCCCAGGACGATGTGCACGTCACGCCCAAGCTGATCCAGCGCTGCCACCTGCGCCAGGGCGCGATCGTGCGCGGCCGGCCGGTCAAGGGCATGGGCAAGCACAAGTGGGACCTGGCCGAGGTCCTCGATGTGGACGGGCTGTCGGTGGAGGAAGCCAACAAGCTGCCCGACTTCCGGCGCCTGACCAGCATCGACCCGGACTTCCACTACGCCCTGGGCGACCAGACCGGCGACGTGTCCCTGCGGGTCGTCGACCTGATTTGCCCGATCGGCCGCGGCAGCCGCGGCTTGATCGTGGCCCCGCCGCGCACCGGCAAGACGATCTTGATGCAGAAGATCGCCAAGGGCATCGAACAGCATTACCCCGAGGTCGCGCTGATGGTGCTGCTCGTCGACGAGCGCCCCGAGGAGGCCACCGAGTGGAAGCGCAGCACGAAGGGCGATGTCTTCGTCAGCACCAACGACGAGCTGCCGCGCGTGCACGTCGAGCTGGCCGAATCGGTCTGGGCGCGCTGCACGCGCCTGGTCGAATTGGGCAAGGACGTGGTCCTGTTGCTCGACTCGATCACGCGCCTGGCGCGGGCCTACAACCACGTGGCCGGCAACTCGGGCAAGACCATGTCGGGCGGCCTGGACAGCCGCGCCATGGAGCGCCCCAAGCAGTTCTTCGGATCCGCGCGCAACACCGAGGCCGCCGGCAGCCTGACGATCCTGGGCACGACCCTGATCGAGACCGGCAGCCTGATGGACAAGCTGATCTTCGAGGAGTTCAAGGGCACCGGCAACATGGAGCTGGTGCTCTCGCGCAAGCTCTCCGACCGGCGCATCTTCCCGGCCATCGACGTCGAGCGCTCCGGCACCCGCAAGGAAGAAAAACTGATGAGCGCCCAGCGCCTCAAACGCGTCACCACCCTGCGCCGCGTCCTGGCCCGCATGCACTTCGCCGAAGCCATGGAGCTCCTGATCACGCGCCTCGAAGACGTCGAAAAAAACGACGACTTCCTCAAGCGCTTCGACGTCGACCCCGAGGCCTGAAAACCCCGCCCGAGGCCCCCGCACCCCGCTCACCCCGCACCCTTCTGCCCCCCCCCGGACCCGACCAGGCCACGCCGCATCCACCGCGCTCTGGGACCGGAGCCATCGAGCGACGCAGCGGCGCGCCCCGCGGCGGACCCTGCCCCGCTCACGCCGAGCCCCATCAGCCCAAGCCGCCCCGGCCGAACCAAGCAGCCACCCGCTGCCATTTTCGGTGCTGGGGGCCAGGGGCGTGTGGCGGTCGGTGGCGGGGGCTTTGGTTGCGAGTGGGTGGAAGCGGGTTGGGTTCCTGGGGCCCGGGGGGCTTGGGGCGCTCGGCGATGGCTGCGGGCGCTCTGGGGCCTATCCTGGGGGGCCCATGATCCGCGCCGAGAGCCTCTACAAGTCGTACCGCGGGGTGCCGGCGTTGCAGGGGGTGTCGTTTGCCATCGCGGCGGGGGAGGTGGTCGGGTTCTTGGGGCCCAACGGGGCCGGCAAGTCGACCACGCTGAAGCTGCTGTG
>JBIKLM010000573.1:0-2568 GCA_044359835.1 Planctomycetota bacterium | reverse complement strand
CGAGCTGCTCGAAAACACGGGCCTGGCCGCGCCCGGGGCCGGGCCGGCGCGCTTGGCTCGGGCGCTCGACGACGGCAGCGCCCGCGAGCGCTTCGAGCGCGGTTTGGCGGCCCAGGGCGCGCGCCCCGGGGCGCTCGAGCGCCTGCCCAGGAGCCGCTCGATGGAGTTGCTGCGGGCCGGTCGCAGCGGCTTCCTGGCCTGCGGCGATCTGCGCCTGCTGGGCCGCGCGGCGCTCGAGCTGGGCGGCGGGCGCCGCCGCGCCGGCGAGGGCATCGATTTCGCGGTCGGGCTGCGTCTGCTGGCGCAGCCGGGCCAGGAGCTGCGCGCCGGCGATGCGCTGCTCGAGATCCACCACCAGGGCGGCCGGGGCCTCGCGGCCGCGCGCGAGGCGCTCGAGAGCGGACTGCCGATCGCCGATGGCCCGCCCCGCTTCGAGCCCCTGGTGCTCGAGCGCCTGGCGGCCCCGGGCGCGCCGGACTGCAGGGGGCTACACTCGCCGGCCGCTCCCCCCGCCCCATGAACCTCCTGCGCGGCCTGCTCGGCATCCTGGGCTTCTGTCTCCTGGCCTGGCTGCTCTCGAGCGATCGCCGACGCATCCCCTGGCGCGCGGTCATCGGCGGCATCGGCCTGCAGCTCGCCCTGGCGGCCCTGATCCTCTCGACCGCGGGCGGCCGGGGCGTGTTCGAGGCCGCCGCGGGGGCCGTCGGGCGCCTGATCGCCATGGCCGAACCGGGAGCCAAGCTGGTCTTCGGGCCCCTGGCGGATCCGGCCAAGCTGGGGGCGGTCTTCGGGCCCGAGGGCGCCTTCGTGTTCGCCTTCGCCGGGACCGGGCTGGCGGCGATTCTGTTCTTTTCGGCGCTGATGTCGGTGCTCTACCACCTGGGCGTGATGCAGGTGGTCGTGTGGGTCCTGGCGCGCATCATGGCGCTGGTGATGGGCGTGTCGGGAGCCGAGGCGACCGCCATGGCGGCCAACGTCTTCATCGGACAGACCGAAGCGCCGCTGGTGGTGCGCCCATACCTCGAGCGCATGACGCGCAGCGAGCTGATGGCGCTTATGACCGGCGGATTCGCCACGATCGCCGGCTCGGTGCTGGCGGTCTACATGGGGCTGCTCGGGCCCGAGGTCGGACCGCACCTGCTGACCGCCTCCGTGTTGAGCGCCCCGGCGGCGCTGCTGGTGGCCAAGCTGATGCTGCCGGAGAGCGAGCGCTCCGAAACCGCCGGGCGGGTCGAGCTGCGCATCGAACGCCGCGCGGGCAACGTGATCGAGGCCGCCGCCCAGGGCACCACCGACGGACTGGCCCTGTGGCTCAACGTGATCGCGATGCTGATCGCCTTCATGGGTTTGGTGGCGCTGGGCGACGGGCTGCTCGGTGCGCTCAGCGGCAATTCCTGGTTGACCACGGAGCTGTCCCTGGCGCGCCTGTTCGGCTGGCTCTTCGCGCCGCTGGCCTGGTTGATGGGCGTGCAGGGCTGGCACGACTGCCAGCTTTTCGGCGCGTTGCTCGGGACCAAGATTTCGGTGAACGAATTCGTGGCCTTCTCGCAACTCCATGATCTGCAGGCCGCAGCGCCGGACGCGCCGCGTTTCCTGAATCCGCGCTCCGAAATCCTGGCGGCCTACGCGCTGTGCGGCTTCGCCAACTTCGCTTCGATCGGCATCCAGATCGGCGGCATCGGCGCGCTGGTGCCCGCGCGGCGGGCCGAATTGGCGCGCCTGGGTCTGCGCGCCATGGCGGGTGGAGCCCTGGCCTCCTGGATGACCGCCGCGGTGGCGGGGATCTTCGTATGAAGCGGCGCAGCGCCGATCCGCTGCGCCCCGCCGGCGCCGTGGAGCGCGAACAGCGCGAGCGCGCCGAGCGCATCGCCGCGGCCCTGGCGGCGCGCGGCGTCGACGGGCCGCTCCTGCAGCTCGTGTTGGGCTCGGGCCTGGGGGCCTTCGCGGAGCGCCTCGAAGCGCCCCTCATCGTGCCCTACGACGAGCTGCCCGACCTGATGCGATCCAGCGTCCCGGGACACGCCGGTCGTTTCGTCTTCGGACGCCTGGCCGGCGTGCCCGTGCTCTGCAACCAGGGCCGCGTGCACCTGTACGAGGGTTTCGGGCCCTTCGACGTGACCGCCGCGGTGCGCGCCGGCGCCCGCCTGGGCGTGCGCTGCCTGGTCCTGACCAACGCGGCCGGCGGCTTGGACCGCGATTTCGAACCCGGCACCTTGATGCTGATCCGCGACCAGATCGCGGCCCAGGGCGAGTCGGCCCTGTTCCCGGCCGAGAGCGGGCGGGGCTGCCCCTACGATCCGCTGGCGGCCGAGCGCGTGCTGGAGCTGGCCCGCACGCTGGGCGAGCCCCTGGCCCAGGGGGTCTATGTGGCTTTGCGGGGTCCGGCCTACGAGACGCCGGCGGAGGTGCGCTCCTGGATCGCGTTGGGAGGATCCGCCGTCGGCATGAGCACGGCGCTCGAGGCCCAGGTCGGCTCCGCGGAGGGCCTGCGCGTGGTGGGCCTGTCCTGCATCACCAACAAAGCCGCCGGCCTGTCCGCCGAGGCGCTCTCCCACGCCGAGGTCGTCG
>JBIKLM010000572.1:0-2579 GCA_044359835.1 Planctomycetota bacterium | reverse complement strand
TCGGTGACCCTGTGCTGGGGCGTGCACCACGAGCAAGGCTGGCCCGCGCTGCTCGAGGCCCAGGGCCGCGCCAGCGACGGCCGCGCGCTCGAGGTCCACAACGCCGGGCACCTGATCTACAACACGATCCAAGCGGCGGATCTGTTCACGGCCCTGGCGCCGGTGCTGGCTCCGGAGCTCGTGCTGCTGACCGTGGTCAGCAACGACCTCGACGACAACTGGGGGCGCTACCAGCGCGAATTCGCCGCGGTCGTTGCGCCGGCCTCCGCGCCGGCCTCCGGCTCCGGCGCGGCCGGCCAAGCCGAGGGCCCCGATCCGCTCGCTCCGAGCGCCGTCGTGCCCGGCTATCGGCTGTTCCTCGAGCGCCTGGCCGCGCGCTTCACCCCCGCGCTGCTGGGCGTTTGGCGCCATCTCGAGAGCCGGCCCTCCGCATCGGCGACGGGCCCGCCCACCCCGGTCAGCGAGTTGCCCGAGTACCAGCGCGGCTGGCCCCTGGCGGAAGCGGCCCTCGAGCGCCTGCGGGCCGCCTGCGAAGCCCGCGGCGCGCGCCTGGTCCTGCTCGACCACAGCGTGCCCAAGCTGCCCGGCTACGAGGACTGGGCGCGCCGCCGCGGCGTGCCCTACGCCGACGTCAACTTCACGCCGGCCGAATGGGCCCAGCCCGTGCGGCTCTCCGCCGCCGACGCGCACTCGAACGCGCTCGGCAACCGCCTGCACGCGGCGCACGTCCTGCGCGCCCTGCGCGCCGAAGGCCTGCTGGCGCCCGAGTGAGTTCTCGCCGGCCAACGCCGTGGCCCGCGCGTGCTGGGGGGAGCGGGCGGAGCGAGCGAGGCCGGCGAAGCGAACGGACGGGACGGACCGCGGGGCATTCAGCGCGGGATCCGCGCCACGCTCAGGCTTCCCCGGGGGCCTCGCCGCCTGCGGCGTCCGACCGGCCCGCCTCGCCTTCCGCGCCGCCGCTGGAACGCCATTCCTTGAGGCGCTGATACACCTTGGCGCGCGAGATGCCGAGCATGTCGGCGGCCTTGTTCTTGTCGCCTTGGGCCAGCTCGAGGGCGCGCTCGATCGCCAGGCGTTCGAGCTCCGCCAGGGTCGGCAGGGGGCCGCTGCTCAGGCTGGAAAGTCCGGCGCTGCCGCCTTGGGCCTGGGGGCCGGGCTGGCTGATCAGGTTGGGATCGACCAGATCGCCTTCGCTCAGCACGCACAGGCGCGCCACCTGGTTCTTGAGTTCGCGCACGTTGCCCGGCCAGGCGCGCCGCGAGAGCGCCGCCAGCACCGGGCGCGCGATGTGCCGCGGCGGCCGATCGGGGCCCGCTTCGAGGCGCAGGAAGTGCTCGACCAGGGCCGGGATGTCTTCGGGGCGCTGGGACAGGTTCGGCAGTTCGATCTTGAGTCCCGCCAAGCGATAATAGAGGTCCTCGCGGAAGCGCCCCGCTTCGACCTCCTTGGCCAGATCGCGGTTGCTGGCCGCCACCAAGCGGAAACGCACCGGCCGCGAGCGATCGTCGCCCAGGCGGCGCACCTCGGAGAGCTCGAGCACGCGCAAGAGCTTGGACTGCAGATCGAGCGGCATCTCGCCGATCTCGTCGAGGAACAGCGTGCCGCCGTCGGCGCGCTCGAACAGGCCCTCGCGATCGCCCTCGGCGCCGGTGAAGGCCCCGCGCCGATAGCCGAACAGCTCGGATTCGATCAAACTGGCCGGCAATGCGGCCATGTTCTGCGCCACGAAGGGCTTCTCGGACAGGGGCGAGGCTTCGTGCACGGCGCGCGCGGCCAGCTCCTTGCCGGTGCCGGAGGCGCCGCTGATCAAGACGGTCAGTTGGCTCGGGCCGACGCGCTCGATCAAGCGCCGGACCTCGCGCATGGGCGCCGAATCGCCGATCAGCCCGCCCAGGGGTCCGGACAGGCCGCGGTTCGACAGATTGCGGCGCGCCAGGTCCAGTTCGCTCTGCTGGCTCGCCAGGCGCAGCGACAGGCGCTGGTTGAGCGCGCGGATCTCGGCCAGCCGGCGCACCTGGCGGATCGCCAGGGCGGCCTGGTCCGCCAGCAGGCCCAGCAAGCGCTCGCTCGGCCCGTCGAAGGCATCCTGCCGCAGGCGGTGATCGACGTAGACCACGCCGCGCAGCTCGGGCTCGACCGTGAAGGGCGCCACCAGCACCGAGCGCAGGTCCAGCGATTGCACCGAAGGCGCGTCCCCGATCAGCGGGTCCGCTTGGGCGTTCGAGAGCCGTAGGGGCTGGCCGCGCTGCAGCGCCTCGCGCACAGCGCTGGTCGAGAGCCTCAGCTCCTGCGGCGCGATGCCGCCGCGGCGCGTGGCCACGGCTTGATCGAGCGCCAATTGGCCGCGCTCTTCGAGCACCAGGAACCCGCGCTCGGCGCCGGTCACCTGGCAGGCCGCTTCGACGATCACGCCCAGCAGCGTCGACAGGTCCTCCTGCTCCACCAGCCGGCGGTTGATCGCGAGCAGATCGATCAGGGCCATGTCTTGGGCCTCAAGCTCGAAGCCGGGCAGGGGCCCCTCGAGGTCCGAGGGCCAGGGATCTGCCAGGCCGAGCAGGTGGCGCCGAAAGCGTACGCTT
>JBIKLM010000138.1:0-9484 GCA_044359835.1 Planctomycetota bacterium | reverse complement strand
CGGCGCCGCGCTGACAGGCTGAGAAACAATCGACTCGGGCTCGGCCCGTGCAGTCAGAGCAGCCCGTCCGCATGCCTTCGGGCCGCCATCCGGCGGCCCGGCCCGCGCCGGGAGCCGGCGCGGGAGCGCTGCGCCCTCAGGGCAGCGGCGCGAAGATCTCGTGGGTCAGGTCGAAGGGGCCCGGCGAGCCCGGCGGCGTGGGCCAGGCGCTGCCCACGATCGCCGTGCGCGCCTGGTCTTCGAAGTGCAGCGCGCGGTGCCCGGGCCGATACAGCGTGGTGGTCCCGATCGGATTCCAGACGTTGCCGGGCTCGTCGTAGAGATAGACCACGCCCGCGTGGGACGGCGGCGGCGGCGCGCCGATCGGCGGCGGCGGGTCCGGGCAGGGCACCACGAAGTACTTGGCGTTGGGGCTGTTCTGCGGCACGCACAGCAGGATGCGCAGGGGGGCGGGATCGGGCAGCGGCGGCGCCGCCAGGAAGCTCCCCAGGGCGACCCCGGCGGGCGCGTAGTAGGCCATCGGCGGCGCGTTCTGCACGTTGATGGCGATGCCGGCGGCCGAGTAGAGCACCTCGCCGCCGCCGGCGAACAGGGCGCCGCCTTGCACCTTGGGCACCGAAGCGTGGAAGGCGCGCGCCATCAGGGGCTCCTGCAGCGCGGCCAGGCTCCAGGTGCTCGGATCGAGCACCTCGACGCGCGGCGTGGTCACCAGGCGATTGCCTTGGGCGTCGTAGACCAAGCCACCGGTGATCAGCACGCGGCCGTCCTTGAGGCGCGTGGCCTGGTGGCCGGCGCGGGCCAGCAGCCCGGGGATCGGCAGGGGACTCCAGCTGTTGTTGCTGGGGTCGAAGATCTCGGGCGCGTCCGAGAGCAGCGGACCCTGGCCCTGCGGACCGAAGAAGCTCTGCGGGAAACCGTACTTGTTTTCGAGCTTGAACTGCCCGGCCAGGCCGCCCAGCACCAGCACGCGCCCGTCGGGCAGCAGCGTGGCCGAGTGGAACACGCGCGGCCGCGACATGGGCGCCAGGGTCGTGACCGTGCGCGGCTGGCGCAGGAAGCCCTCCACGCTGGCCAGCACCTGGCCGCCCGGACCCACGCCGCCCAGGATCAGCACGCGCCCGTCCGGCAGCGCCACGGCCTGGTGGTGGGCGCGCGCCGTGGTCAGCGTGGTGGTCAGCAGGTGGAACTCCTCGCGCCGCGGGTCGTAGATCTCGAGGCTGCTGACCAGCGCCGGATTGCTGGGGTCCGGCAGCTTGCCGCCGGCCACCAGGCCGGTGCCGTCCGGCAGGATCGTGAAGCTGTGCTCGATGCGGGCCTGGTTCATCGAGCCCACGCCGATCGTGGCCACCGCCAGGGGCACCAGGCTGAAGCGCAGCGGGTTGCTGACCGCAGCGATCGGGCACAGGGCCAGGGGGTCGAATTCGACCGCTTGCCCGTAGAGATCGAGGCCCGCCAGGCCGGGGCTGTTCGGCAGGGACTGGACCAAGAGACCGACGCCGCCCGCGTCGAGGGGCAGGGCGGTGAACAGCACCGAGCTGGCGAAATCCTGCTCGAGGCTGGCGACGGGTCCGCAGGGCAGGGGCGTCGGGCCGGGCGTCAGCGCCACCGAGAGCAGGGCCAGGGCCCCCGGGGTGCCGGTCACGGTGAAGCGCAGGTCCGAGCCCAGCACCCCGTGGCTGAAGTCGAGGTCGGCGGGCGGGGCGGCGGCGAGGGCCAGCGCGGCGAGCCAGGGGGGGAGGGGCATGGGCGGCTCTGGGTCGGGGGAAAACGCGGAGACTCCCGGGGACGGCCGGGGCCGGTGCCTGGTTCCACCGCCCGGGGGCGCCCGGGCACTAGAGTGCTGTCGTGCCGCCCCCCGAACGCCAGTTCCCGCCCGCGCCGGGCCCCTGGGTCGCCATCGGCCGGCGCTACCTGGCCGCCGTCTCGATCCTGTCGCTGCTGACCTTGCTGCTGGGCGCCCTGGCCGGCCCCTGGGCGCGCGCGCCCTGGGAACTGCCCCTGGCGCGCTTCAGCGTGCTCTCGAACCTGCTGCACCTGTGGGTGCCCCTGGGCGCTGGCCTGTTCGGCCTCGAGCTGTGGGCCCGGCGCCGCAAGCTGGCACTGCTGCACCTAGGGGGCGCGCTTGGCCTATGCGCTTATTTCGCCGCTTTGGCCGAACCAACCCCGGCCCTGGCGGAACCGGCCCCCGCGTCGAACAGCGGACCTGGCGAGCCCGCGGGCAAGGGTTTTGCGCTCTACAACCTGAACGCGGGCAATTCGGTCGCCAAATGGCCGCGGGTGGCGGCCGAGATCGAGGCCCTCGACCCCGACCTGGTGGCCCTCGAGGAGCTGAACCCCGCCATGGCGGAAGGCCTGGTGGCGGCCCTGGGGAGCCGTTTCCCGTACCGCGCCCTGTACCCCCTCGGCGTGGCCGGGCGCGGGCTGCTGTCCAAACACCCGATCCGCTCCGCGGCGCTGGTCGAGCGCGGCGGCGAGCGCGGCATCCTCGAGTGCGAGCTCGAGGTCCACGGCCGAGCGCTGCGCATCCACGTGGTGCACCTGAGCCTGCTGGCGGCCCTGGAGGGCGTCGCCGAGCCGACCGCGCAGGATCTGTTTGCTTCCGCCGAGTCGCTGCTGCGCGCGGCGCGCGAAAGCGGCGTTCCGGGCCTGCTGGTGGGCGACTTCAATTCCACCGAAACCAGCGCGATCTACGGCCGGCTGCTCGAGCTGGGCCTGGTGGACGGCTATCGCCTGGGCGGCGGAGGCTTCGACTTCAGCTTTCCGATCGGCAACCGCTATCCCTTCCTGAGCTCGCCGCCGATCGTGCGCATCGACCATCTGTTCCTGACCCCGGGCCTCTCGGCCAGCGCCGCCCGCTTGGCCCCGGACGCCGGCAGCGACCATCTGCCGCTCTACGCGCGCCTGCTGTTCTCGCCCGAAGGCTGAGCTGAGCGGCTGGTTCGAGCGATCCGCAGGCCGCTCGCAGCGCCGGCGGGGCGCTTCCGCGCGCGCTCCCTTTCGTCGAGCCAGGGGCCTCGACCCGCGAGCGGTCAAGCTGCGGCCCCGTGCGGTTTGCAGCGCGCGCGGCCTTCGGGGAGCCCGACCCGGCGGCGTTGGTCGCCGGTCCGCTGGGCCTGGCCCGCGCCCCCTAGTCGATCTGGTCGAGGCGTTGTTCGAGCTGACCCAGGACTTCGGAGAGCTTTTCGGACTCGTCGGGGGTCAGGTTGCCGCGGGTTTTCTCGCGCAGCATGCGCAGGTCCGCATGGATCAAGCGCGCCTGGGTCAGATCCAAACGGGAGTGGCCGGTGACCGGGTTTTCCAGCACACCCAGAGCCAGCAGGGCCTGGTAGCCCAGACGGGTGATGAAGTAGCCGAACGGGCCGCCGAAGCTCTCGGCGGCCATGGCCGGATCGTCGGCGCTGTGCTGGCTCATGGGTCGGGAGCAGAGGGGATCGGGGCGGTGGGTGCGCGCCGCGGCGGGTCCAAGGCCCCGGTCGCTGTTCCACGTCGAGGGGCGGGGCAGGCTGCCGGAGCGGGTGAGCGGCGCCTCAGCGGCCGCCCGGCCACCCGGCCAAGCGGCACCCGGCTTTGGATCAGACCCGCGTGCGGCGCTGGGGATTCAGGACCTCCTGGCTGCGGCGCAGGGCGGCGGCCACGAAGCCCTTGAAGATCGGGTGCGGAGCGAGGGGCTTCGACTGGAACTCGGGGTGGTACTGCACCCCCACGAAGAAGGGGTGGTCCTTGAGCTCGACCACCTCGACCAGGTCGAGCTCCGCGTGGTGTCCGGAGGTCACCAGCCCAGCGGCGGTCAGGCGATCGCGGTAGGCGTTGTTGAATTCGAAACGGTGGCGGTGGCGCTCGGAGACCGAGCGCTGGCCGTAGAGGCGCTCGGCCAGGGTGCCCTCGCGCAGGTCGCAGCGATAGGCCCCCAGGCGCATGGTGCCGCCCTTCTCTTCGACGCCCTTCTGGCCGGGCATCAGGTGGATCACCGGATGGGGGGTGTGCGGCGAGTGCTCGAGTGTGTGGGCGCCTTCGAGGCCGGCCACATGGCGCGCGTATTCGATCACGGCGCACTGCATGCCCAGACAGATGCCGAAGAACGGCACGCCGGTCTCGCGCGCCCAGCGGATCGCCTCGATCTTGCCCTCGATGCCGCGCTCGCCGAAGCCGCCCGGCACGAGCAGGCCGTGGACGCCGTGCAGCAGGCTCTCCGGCGAGGCGTCGTTGAGGTCCTCGGCCTTGACCTTGCGGATCTCGACCTTGACGTCGTTGGCGATGCCCGCGTGGGCGAGCGCTTCGTAGATCGACTTGTAGGCGTCGTGCAGCTCGATGTACTTGCCGGCCACGGCGATCTCGATACGCCGCTCGATGCGGATCTGGCGCTCGACCATGGCCTGCCAGTCGGAGAGGTCGGGCAGTCCGCGATCGGCCAGCCCCAAGCGCTGCACCACCATGCGGCCCAGCCCGGATTCCTCGAGGCTCAGCGGCACCTCGTAGATCGTGTGGGCCACGTCGCGCTCCTCGATCACGCCCTCGCGGCGCACGTTGCAGAACAGCGAGATCTTGCGCGCCATCTCTTCGCTCATCGGCAGCTCGGTGCGGCAGACCAGCACGTCGGGCTGGATCCCGATCTCGCGCAGCTTGCCGACCGATTGCTGGGTCGGCTTGGTCTTCATCTCCTTGGCCGCCTTCAGGTAGGGCAGCAGCGTCACGTGCACGAACATGACGTCCTCGCGCGGCCGCTCCAGGGCGAACTGGCGGATCGCCTCCAGGAACGGCAGGCTCTCGATGTCCCCGACCGTGCCGCCGATCTCGGTGATGGCCACGTCCACGTCCGCGGAGGTGACCCCGGCGTGGATCGCCTCCTTGATCGCGTCGGTGATGTGCGGGATCACCTGCACGGTGCGCCCCAGGTAGTCGCCGCGGCGCTCCTTCTTGATCACCGAGAGGTAGATCTTGCCGGTGGTGAAGTTCGAGCTCTTGGTCAGCTTGGCGCCGGTGAAGCGCTCGTAGTGGCCGAGGTCCAGGTCGGTCTCGGCGCCGTCCTCGGTGACGTAGACCTCGCCGTGCTGGAACGGGCTCATCGTGCCCGGGTCCACGTTGATGTAGGGATCGAGCTTTTGCAGCGAGACCTTGAAGCCGCGGCGCTCGAGCAGGAGCCCCAGGGCGGCCGAGGTCAGGCCCTTGCCCAGGCTGGAAACGACACCGCCGGTGGTGAAGATGTGTTTGGTCATGGCCTGTGCGTGGGGGGGGCTCGATGGGCTGGCCGCTGGCGCTCGACGAAGGCCGCGAAGTCCTCGGCGGTGTCGATCCCGCGGGTCGGCCGGGAGGCGGCCACCAGGTGGATCGCCCCGCCGTCCTCCAGCCAGCGCAGCTGCTCCAGGCGCTCGCAGCGCTCGAGAGCGCTCGGCGGCAAGGCGCAGAAGCGCTCGAGGCTCTCGGGCCGGAAGGCGTAGACACCAATATGTCGCTTGAACAGTCCCGGCTCCAACGCCGGGGCTCCGCTCGCTCCCGGGCTGGGACCGGAGCCGTGGCCGCGGGCCGGGATCGCCGCGCGGGAGAAATACAGCGCCCGGCCGTCGCGGCTCGCCACCAGCTTGACCAGCTCGGGGCGCTCCAGCTCGCCGGGCTCGCTGAGCGGCGCGAACAGCGTGGCCAGCTGCACCGCCGGGTCCGCGAGGCGCCGCACCAGGGCGGCCAGATCGGCCGGATCGAGCTCCGGCTCGTCGCCCTGCACGTTGACCAGCACCGCGGGCCGGGCCGCGGGCCCGAGCCCCCCGGCCAGGCGCCGGTAAGCCTCCAGGATCCGGTCCGTGCCGCTTTGGTGCTCGCTGCCGGTCATGACCGCCTCGATGCCGTGCCGCTCGGCGGCCGCGCGCAGCTCGGCGTCATCGACCGCCAGGGCCACGCGGGCGAAGGCGCCCGAGGCCGCCGCGTTGCGCGCGCTCAGCACGCAAAGGGGCACCCCGCCGACCTCCAGCAGCATCTTGCGCGGCAGGCGCGTCGAGCCCAGGCGGGCCGGGATCAGGGCCCAGGCGCGGGGCGGCTCCCCCGGCCCCTGGGCGCGGGCGGACGTCGATCGCGCTTGCATGGCCGGGGGGCTAGAGAGAGCCCTGCTTGACCTCGCGCAGCGGCACGACCTTGGGGCGATCTTCGACCTCGCCGCCCGGCAGCTCTCCCGAGCGCATGGCCTGGCCGCCGAAGGTGCTGTTGAACAGTTCCAGGACGTGGCTGGTCATGGCCTGCATGGCCTTCCAATCGCCGGCGTCGCTGCCCGAGCGCACACCGAACGAGCGCAGTTGGCCGTCGCGTTCGAGCTCGATGGCCTTGGTGTCGAGTTGATTGGCGGGGCCCGGCCGCGAGCGCCGCTCGAAGCCCAAGGAATCCAGCTCGCGCAAGAGCCAGGCCATCTCGGCGTCCTCGACGATCTTGAGCGAGGCCTCGTCGCGCGGGGTCGAGTAGTAGGTCAGGCGGTCGGTGTGCGACTGGCTGGCCAGCCCGAGGTGGCGGATCGAGCCGTCGGGGAGTTTCTCGCTGACCGCGGCGTCGCGCAGCGTCAGGCGGGCGACCACGGGGCCCTTGGGTGCGCTGGCGCAGCCGGCGGCCAGCAGTGCGGCGGAGCAAAGCGCCGCGGCCAGGGCCGAGCGCAGCAGGGAACTCTGGCCGTGGCGGGCGGGGACGGACATGCGGCGGCACTCTAGCGAGCCCCGCGGCCCGGGGCCAGATGGCCCCCCCGCGCGACTCCGCGGGGCCGCTGCGGCTCAGGTCCCCGCGGAGCCCCGGAGCTGCGGCGAGCGCCGCTCCCGGGCGCCGCCGTCGCCGCCGGGCGGCTCGAGCCCGCCGCTCACCGCAGGCCACTCGGCTCGGGCAGCACCTGGCCGTCGTCCGGGACCCGCCAGGTGCGGGCCACGGGCAGAAAGAATCCGCCCACTTGGCTCAGGGCTTCGGCGCTCCACAGCCGGCCTTCCTCGGACACCTTGGCCCCGTCGTGCACCGTGCCCGGCAGCCAGGGACGGCGGCTCTGTGGCGCGCTGCCCGAGGGGCGGAACGGGTTGAGCCCGCCGACCACCTGCATCTGGGCGTCGTATTCGGCGATCGCCATCCACAGCCGGACGGGCAGCAGGTCGCCCCGGCGGTAGGGGCCGCCGAACTCCGCGGCCTGGGCCGGCAGCCGGGTCAGATAGCTCTCGCGCACGATCGAGCCGGTCTGCCAGCGCGAGGTCGGCCAGGCCCCGTAGCAGGGCCGGTGGTTGTTCTGCCAGACGCCTCCGCGGCCGTCGGTGAAGCGGTCGATCACGTGGTAGTCCTTGCCCTCGAGCGGACCGGCATACCAGGTGTAGGTCACGAAGGCCTGGGTGCCGTCGAGCCAGCCTGGGCTGACGTCGTAGCCCAGCAGGACCATCTGGTACACGCGACCGTCTTCGATGCGCCGGAAGTCCACGCTGCCCGGGTGCTGCAGCGCCGCCTGCACGCGGGACGGCTCGTGCGGCTCTCCGGGGCCCGTGTCGGTCCAGACCTCGTAGAAGCGCTGCTCGCCGGGCTCTCCGCTGGCGCGCTCGAGCCGGTACACGGGCTCGAGTTCCTCGGAGTGCTCGTAGTCGTGATGCACGCTCGCGATGCGGAAGCGGCGCGCCACGACCTCCATCAGACGCGGATCCTGCGCGAAACTCTGCAGGTGGCCCACGAATCCATCGAGGGTTTCGAGGGCGGCCAGGGTTTCCGCCTGCTGCCCGGCGTCCAGCTTGGCCCAGCGGTCGAGGTGGTGGGGCAGTTTGATCAGCAGGGTTCCCGGCGGATTCTGGTAGCGAACGGCCCAATTGTAGGCGCTAGCGATCCGGCGGGGAGCCTCCTGGCTGCCGCGCTCGACCGCGTCGACGGCCTGCCAATAGCTGCCGAATTTGCTCAGGTTGGTGGCTTCGAGCTGGCGCACCGCCTGGCCCGCCAGCAGCGCCAGACCGACCAGGCCGAGCGCGGCGCGGTGCGCGGTTCGGCGGCGCAGCGGGCCGTTCGAGAGCCAGCTCCAGCCGCTGGCGCCGAACCAGGCGATCAGCGGCAGCAAGGGCATCCACAGGCGGAAGGACTTCGAGCCTTTGGTGCTCATGATCAGCACGTTGAGCGCGAACACGGCCAGCAGGATCAGCGCCAAGCCCGAGCGGCGCGCCAGCAGGCCCAGGGCGCCCAGGCCGAGCAGGCCCAGCGAGGCCATGGGCAGCCCTTGGCCGGACAGGTTCTCGAGGTACCAGAGCCGCGATGTGGCCGTGCGCATCTCAGCCCCTTGCGTGGGCATGCTGAAGGCCCAGGCATACACGTCGCGGCCGGCCTGGTCGAAGCCGGCCTTGACCAGCAGGGTGGCCAGCTGCGGCGCGAAGTTGGACTGCACGTAGGTCAGGAAGCTCGACCCGAAGCGCCCGTAGGTCCAGCCATCGAGCAGGCATTGCAGCAGCAGCATCGCCGCGAAGGCCAGCAGCGCCGTGGCCAGCGCGCGCCAGCGACGCCAGGCGGAGAGGAGCGGCAAAGCGGCCCCGAGCAAGCCGCCGATCAACACGTTCTGGTACGCCAGCATGACCGCCGCGCCGAGCGCAGCGCCCAAGGCCAGGCCATCGCGGGCGCTGGCGCGGGACTGCGCGCAGGCGCGATCGACGATCACCAGCGCCAGCGTGATGCTGGCCATGCCGGCTGCGGCACTGAGCGGTTCGACGCTCCAGCGCAGGAAGATCGGGTTGATGCACAGCAGCGCCACGCCGGCCAGCGCCGGGCCTTCGCCGAAGCGCTGCGACAGCCGCCGACCGAGCAGGCGCGCGGCCCACAGCCCGCAGGCGACCTGCGCCAGGCGCGCGAGCACGACCGGCAAGCTGGGCAGATCGAAGGGCAGCAGGGACTCGATCCAGAACACCGGCAGGAGCAGCGCCGAGAAGGCGAACGAGCGCAGCGTGCCCGGGTCCAGCGGCAGGCCCCGGTGGACCGTCTCGGCGCGCTCGAGGTACTCGATCGAGTCGGCCAGCTGGTAGCCGGACAGCTGCGCCCAGGTCCAGGCCTGCAGCAGCAGCACCGCCAGCAGCAGGGCCTCGAGGGCGCCCAGGGCGCGGGGCGCCGGCGGGCTGTCGGCGGGGGGCGGGGAGACGGGTTCGGCGGCCATGGGGCCAGCCTAAGGGCTGCGCCGGCCGGCCCGGGGGGGCATCCGGCTCGCCTCGGCGTAGTACCACCGCCGGTTGTACCCAGACCCAAGCCTGACACCAGATCTGGGGCCCACGCGGCCTGGACGCCGAAAATCCTTTGACAGCACCCCGCCCTGGGGTCAACACTCCGGCCCACGGAGCAGGGGTCCTCGCAGCGCGCAGGAACCTTGCTCCAAGTCCTTGTGGAGCAAAGGGTTGCGCGTCAGCCCTCGAGTTCCGCTGGGCTCCCCGAAGCCCGTTCCCGTCGGCGGGCCCCGCGGCCCACCCGCCGGGCCTGGTCCGCGACCGCCCAGCCCGCCCTGCGCCGGCCCGGGCGCCCGCGGATCGTC
>JBIKLM010000571.1:0-2584 GCA_044359835.1 Planctomycetota bacterium | reverse complement strand
GTCCTGGCCCCACCCCCCGGCTCGCGCTCCTCCTCCCCCCACGCCCTTGAGTCACCCCCGACCGATCTCCGCCCCGCGCCCCCTGCTGGCCGCCGCCGGCCTGCTGTTCGCCGCCCCCCTCGCTCTCGGCCAGGGCGCGCCGGACTTCTTCATCTCCGGCAGCCAGATCGTCCAGAGCATCCAGACCGGTTCGATCGCCCTGACGGCCAACAAATCGACCGTGGTGCGCATGTTCGTGCTGTCCAGCGGCACGGTCCCGCCCGGCACCCTGGTCGACGGGCTGATCCGCGTGTTCATCGGCGGGGTCGAGCAACCGGGCTCGCCGATCTATTCCGACAATGGCCCGCTGCGTCCGCCCACGCTCCCCAACCCGGCCGACGAGGACAGCTCGCTCAACTTCAATTGGATCCCGCCCCAGGCGAACAACGTGACCCTGGTGCTCGAGCTCAACCCCGCCGGGCCGACCCAGGTGCCCGAGTCGAGCTTCGTCAACAACTCCATCACCCTGGTGCCGCAGTCCTTCACCTGCAAGCGCATCCCGGAGCTGGTCTACGTGCCGATCGACTATCGCCCGAGCGGCGGCAACATCCCGAACCTGCCCGATCCGGCGCTGATCGAGCCCGGCATCGGCGATGGCTTCATCCAGGGCATCTTTCCCTCGGGCGACTGGGATTACCACCGCAGCGTGGTGCCCAGCAAGCTGTGGACCTCCTCGCTCTCCGGCAGCGGCAGCCCGCTGCTGAGCGCCCTGTTCACCGACTACCAGCTGCTGAATCCCAAGCCTGACTACATCTACGGCTGGGTCCCCGGCCCGCTGCCCGGCTACAACGGCCAGGCGATCGGCATCCCCGGCGTGGCCGGCATGGGCAACACCGAGCTGATCCGCTTCCAGCGCACGGCGGCCCACGAGATCGGCCACCTGGCCGGCCTGCAGCACAACAGCACCACCAACGGCGTGGTCGGCTTCGACGTCGAACGGCACCTGAACCTGCCGCTCAACCTGCCCACGATCAAGGACAGCAGCCTGCGCGACATCATGTTCGCGGGCCTCCTGACCCAGGAAGCCTGGGTGGCTCCCTCGAGCTACACCCATTTCCAGAACATCGCCACCTTCAACTGCGCCACGACGGCCACCGCCGCCGCGGATGCCGGCAAGGAAGCCCTGCTGCTGACCGGCGAATGGGATCGCCAGACGGGCCAGTTCGAGCGCCGCGACCTGTTGGCCGTCGCCGGCGCCAAGCCCACGCCCTTCGTCGATCTGCTCGCGGCGGATCTGTGGCTCGAAGCGCGTGGCGGCGGGCAGCTGCTCGGCCGCTTCGGACTGAGCCTGCGCTCCAGCCTGGACTGCCCCGTCTGCCGCGCCGAGACCCACGCGGACGGCTGCGACGGCGCAGCCGGCCACGGCGCCTGCGCCGAGCACGGCAGCGGCGACGATCCCAGCGCGCGCCTCAGCCTCGAGCCCCTGGCCGTGGTGCTGCCGCTCAACCTGGCGCCCAAGGCGATCGAGCAGCTCGAGCTGATCGAACCGGCCACGGGGCGCCGCGTCTGGCGGGAGCTGCGCAGCGCCAACGCGCCCAGCGCCAGCTTCCTGAGCCCGCAGCCCAGCACGGTCGTGGGCGCCAGCCTGCAGGTCGCTTGGAACGCCATCGACGCCGACGGCGACGCCCTGTGGAGCTACCTGACCTACAGCCCCGACGGCCAGCGCCGCATCCCGCTGCTGACCCGCGCGGCCGCCACCAGCGCCACCCTGGACTTCGCCGCCCTGCCGCGGCCCAAGCCGGGCCAGGCCTTCCTGGAGCTCTCGGTCAGCGACGGTCTGCACACCACCCGCATCGAGACCGAAGGCCTGGGCCAAGCGGGCCTGGCCCTCGGCAGCGCCGGCAATCCGCCCTTCATCGGGATCTACACGCCGGACTCGGGCTTCCGCTACCCGCGGGGCGCGACCGTGCTGCTGCACGGCAACGCCTGGGACCTCGAGGACCAGTACCTCGATGGAGCCAGCGTCACCTGGACCTCGAGCCTGGACGGTCCGATCGGCACCGGCCGCTTGACCTCCACCGCGGCGCTCTCGGTGGGCACGCACACGATCACCATGCGCGCCAGCGATTCCTCCGGCGCCCAAAGCTCGCGCTCCGTGATCGTGATCATCTCGCCGCGCACCCTGCCCGGTCAGCCGCCCGTGGTCTGCCAGCAGGACCTGGCCTTCGGCGGCCCCGGCAACGCCCGCCTGAGCCTGTGCGGCGCGCCCCTGACCACCGGCGCCAGCGCCACCCTGGCGATCGCCGACGGAGCCCCCGCGGCGCCCCTGTGGATCGCGATTTCGAGCGCCTTCAACCCGCTGCCGGCCCTGGGCGGCACGCTGGTCACGGTGCCGGCCCTCGGCATCCTGACCGGCACCACCAACGGCAGCGGCGCCTACAGCCTGAACGTGACCAAGAACGGCGCCGGCGCGGCGACCTTCTATCTGCAGGCCGCCGTGCTCGACCTGGCCCAGCCGGCGGGGGTGGAGATCACCAACGCCTTGCAGGTCCAGTATCTGCCCTGAGGGCGGCGCGCGGGGCCGCCCCCGGCCGGCCCGGGGGGC
>JBIKLM010000570.1:0-2592 GCA_044359835.1 Planctomycetota bacterium | reverse complement strand
AGTTGACATGCCCATAGCCGGTGGCCAGGGCCTCCACGCAGGCGATGCCCTCTTCCTCGGCTTTGTGGGCCAGCATCGGCCCGGGGATCACGTCGCCGACCGCGTAGAGCCCCGGAACCGCCGTGGCGAAGTGCGCGCCGACCGGGATGCGGCCGCGGGCATCGAGCGCCAGGCCCACGCTTTCGAGGCCCAGATCGTCCGTGTTCGGCACGCGGCCGACCGCCAGCAGCACGCGCTCGGCTTCGAGGGGCTCCCGTCCCGCGATGCGCACGCGCACCCCGGCCCCGCCCAGCTCGGTGCCCTCGACGCGGGCCCCCAGCACGAATTCGAGGCCCTGTTTCTCCAGCGAGCGCTGCAGCCCCTTGGCGATCTCCGCGTCCATGCCCGGCAGGATCCGGTCGGCGTATTCGAGCACCGTGACGCGGCTGCCCAGGCGGCACCAGACCGAGCCCAGCTCGAGGCCGATCGCGCCGGCGCCGATCACGATCAGCGAGGCCGGCACGCGCTCCAGCGACAGGGCTTCGGTGCTGGTCAGCACGCGCTCGCCGTCGACGGCCACGCCGCGCAGGGGCGCGACCTTGGAGCCCGTGGCGATCAGGATGCGCTCGGCGCTGAGCTCGCGGGGCTGCTGGCCTTGCACCAGCACCTTCCCGGGACCGGCCAGCCGGCCGTGGCCGAAAAAGCGCGCCACGCCGTGCTTCTTGAACAGCCCGGCGACCCCGCGGGTCAGCCCCAGCACGGTCTTCTGCTTGCGCGCCATCAAAGCCGCCATGTCGATGCGCGGCTGTGGCACCAGGATGCCGTGCTCGGCGAAGCCGTGGCCTGCCTGGTGGAACAGCTCGCTCGATTCGAGCAGCGCCTTGGAGGGGATGCAGCCGACCCGCAGGCAGGTGCCGCCCAGCTCTGGCTCCTGCTCGACGCAGGCGACCTTGAGCCCGAGCTGCGCGGCCCGGATGGCGGCCACGTAGCCGCCCGGGCCGGCGCCGATCACGATCAGGTCGAAACGGGACTCTTCGGAGGTGTGGGCGCTCATCGTCGGCGACCGTCGGGTCGCGTGGGCAGGCGGGGTGGGAGCGGGGCGCGCGGCGGGGCTGCGGCGCAGAACTCAGGGCCGCCGTCGGCCGGCGAGGACGGGCCCGCAGGCCCGCCTTCCGTCCGGGCGCAGCGGCGAGCCCGAGATCAGACCTCCAGCAGCATGCGCGCCGGGTTTTCGACGCATTCCTTGATGCGCTTCAGGAAGGTCACCGCCTCGCGGCCATCGACCAGGCGATGGTCGTAGGTCAAGGCCACGTACATCATCGGTCGGATCACCACCTGGCCCTCGCGGGCCACGGGGCGATCCTGGATCGCGTGCAGGCCCAGGATGCCGCTCTGGGGCGGGTTCACGATCGGGGTCGAGAGCAGCGAGCCGTAGATGCCGCCGTTGCTGATCGTGAAGGTGCCGCCGGTCAGCTCGTCGAGGCTCAGCTTGTTGTCCTTGGCGCGCTTGCCGAAATCGGCGATGGCCTGCTCGAGCTCGGCGAAGGACAGCCGCTCGGCGTTGCGGATCACCGGCACGACCAGCCCCTTGCCGCCGCCCACCGCCACGCCGATGTCCTGATAGTGGCGATAGACGATCTCGTCGCCGCGTACCTCGGCGTTGACCGCCGGCACGAGCCGCAGGGCATCCACGGCCGCCTTGACGAAGAAGGACATGAAGCCCAGGCGGATGCCGTACTTGGTCTCGAAGGCCGACTGGTGCTCCTCCCGCAGGGCCTTGACCGCGCCCATGTCGATCTCGTTGAAGGTGGTCAAGAGCGCCGCGTTCTGTTGGGCTGCCACCAGGTTCTGCGCGATCTTGCGGCGCAGCATCGACATGGGCACGCGCTCTTCCTCGCGCTGGCCGAGGGGCGCGCGCGGCGCGGCCGGGGCCGCCTTGGGCGCGGGCGCGGCGGCCGGCGCCGGTGCGGGGCTCGGCACCGGGGTTGCCGCCGCCTGGATCGCCCGCTGCACGTCCTCCTTGAGCACCCGGCCGCCCGGGCCGCTGGCCTCCACCGCGCTGGCGGGCGTGCCGGTCTCGGCCATCAGCCGCGCCGCGGAGGGCATCACGTGGCCGTTGCCGGCCGCGGCGGGCGCGCCGCTCGGCTTGGCCTGCGCCGCGGCGGGGGCCGCTGCGCTCGCCGCCGCCTTCGGGGCAGCGGCGGGGGCAGCGCTCGCCGCGCCGGCCGCCGCCGCCGCGCCCGCGCGCAACACGCCGATGGCCTCGCCGATGCCGGCCATGCTGCCCTTGGGCTTGTAGATCTCCTCGAGCACACCGTCCGCCGGGGCGGGCAGCTCGACGGTGGCCTTGTCCGATTCGAGCTCGACCAGGATCTGGTCCTTCTTGACCGCGCTGCCGGGTGCGACGCGCCAAGCCCCGACCTGCACTTCGGTGACGGATTCGCCGATCGGGGGGACTTCCAAGGCGATGCGCTCGCCCAGGCTGGGGGGGGCTTGGCTCATGGTCGAAGGATCTGGGGAGCGGGGGGCCGGCCCCGGCAGGGGGCTCCCTCCCGGAACGGGCAACCGGAGGCCGAAAAGGTTAAGCGAGGGGCCCGAAAGCCTGGTCGATCA
>JBIKLM010000569.1:0-2593 GCA_044359835.1 Planctomycetota bacterium | reverse complement strand
GGCGCGGTCGGCGGGCCGCGGGCCGCCAGCGGTATGATCCGCGCCCCGCGCCGCCGGCGCGCCCCCTCCGATGCACACCGCCTCTACGCGCTCGCTTCGTCCGCTCCGCCGCTGGGTCCGGGACCTCAGCCCCCTGGTGCTGCTCCTGACCCCCGCCTGCCGGCAGGCGGAATTCGCCCAGCCGGAGCCCGCCCTGCTGCCCCAGGGCGGCCCCGAGAGCGGCCCCTGGGACCTGCTGGACGCGGAGGTCGAGCTGTCCCTGTTCCCGATCGAGCGCAACATCAGCGGCCGCGTGCGCTACACGCTGACCCCGCGGGCCGCCAGCCCGCGGCCCCTCGAGCTGCGGCTGGACGGGCCGCTGCTCGAAACCGTACGCCTCGAAAGCGGCGAGGCGCTGCCCTTCGAGGTGCTCGGCTCGCGCATCTCGATCGCCCTGCCGCCCAGCGAGCCCGGCCAGCGCCTGGTGGTCGAGCTCGAGTACCGCGGCCAGCCGGGTCCCGGCCTGTGGTACGAGGGCGTCGAGAGCGGCGGCCTGTTCGCCGCCACCCGCGCGGTGGCCGAGAGCTCGGCCCAGGCGCGCGGCGCCTGGCTGCCGACCGTGCTCGACGAGAACGAGCGCCTGACCGCCAGCGTCAGCCTCGAGCTGCCCAGCGGCTGGAGCGCCCTGGCGCCGGGCGAGCGCGTCGAGCGCAGCGAGCTCGACCAGCGCGCCGTCGAGCGCTTCGCCTGCGAGCGCGAGTTTCCCCTGGCCTGGCTGGGCTTCGCCGCGGGCGATTTCGATCAAACCGCCGTCGAGGCCGGCCCGCTGCGGCTGATGGTGCTGAGCCAGGGCTGCGATCCGGCCTGGGTCGGCGCCTCCTTCGCCCGCGCCGCGGAGGCCGTGGGCTTCCTCGAGCGCGCCTTCGGCGTGGCCTACCCGGAGGGCCGCTTCACGATCGTGTGCTTGCCGGAGGCCGAGCCCCAGGCCCTGCCCAGCGGCGCGATCCTGCCGGTCGACCTGATCGGCGACGAGCTGGCGCGCGCCGATGGCGACGGTTCCCTGGGTCTGTGCGAAGCGCTGGCGCGCCAGTTCCTGGGCGCCGAGGTGACGCCGCGGGCCGAACACCGCTATCTCGAGCTGGGCCTGTCGCGTTACCTGGCGCTCGGCTTCCTGGCCCAGATCGAAGGCCAGGATCGCTTCGAGCAGGAGGTCATCGCGGCCCAGGAAGCGGCCCTCGAGGCGCCTTTCCCGCTGATCGGCTTCGACATCGAAGCCCACGGCCGCGAGGCCCTGATCGATCGCGCCGTGTCGCGCTTGCACCTCCTGCGCTCGGCGGTCGGCGAGGCCGCCTTCGGGGCTGCGCTGCGCGATTTCGTGGCCCAAAACCGCGGGCGACGCACGAGCAGCGCCGATCTGCAGGCCAGCCTCGAACTGGCCGCCAAGCAGGATCTGCGGCCGCTGTTCGAGGATTGGCTCGAGCGCCCCGGGGACCCGTCGTTCGTGCTGGCCTGGCGCTACGAAGGCGGCAACCAGGAGGTCTACATCGAGATCGAACAGACCCAGGAAGCGGGGCCCAAGGCGGCCCCGGCCGCCTTCCGCGGGCCGGTCCTGATCGAAGTCTCTTCGGGCCCGCGCACGCAGGTCGAGAAGATCGAGCTCAGCGAGCGCCGGCAGTCCTTCCGCCTGCCGGCCCCCGGCAAGCCCACCTGGGTGCGCTTCGACAGCGCCCACGCGCTGACCAAACGCCTGGAGCCGCTGCGCTCCGGCGAGGAATGGCTGGCGATCGCGTCGCGCTGCCCGGACGCCCACGGCCGCGCGGAGGCCATGGCCGGACTGGGCGCCCTGGCGCGCGCCGAGAACAAAGGCGCCCTGGCCGAGATGCACCTGACCCAGCTGATCGACCGGGCGCGGCGCGACAGCTCCGCGGCGGTGCGCCGCGCCGCCGTGCGCGAGCTGGGGCAGCTGCCGGGCCTCGAGGTCCAGGAGCGCCTCAAACACATCGCGCAGCGCGACGCCAGCTTGGCGGTGCGCTGCATGGCGCTCGAAGCCCTGGCCGCCTTCGCCCCCGATGCGGCGCTCTCGAGTTTCGCGAACCAGCGCTTCGCCGACGCGCCGAGCTGGTCGGTCAAGGCGGCTTCCGCCGCGCTGTACGCGCGCGCCGCGCCCAAGGAGGCCCGGCGCTGGCTGGTCGACCGCCTGGTGATCGAATCCCCGGGCCAGCGCCTGCGCGCGGACCTGCTGACCACCCTGGGTAGCCTGCCGGACAAGGAGGTCGACGAGCTCCTGCTGCGCTGGGCCAAGGACCGCCAGGCGGCCGAGGGCGTGCGCGTGGCGGCCATCGCGGCCCTCGGACGGCGCCGTCCCCGCGATGGCGAGCTGGGCGCCGAATTGGGGGCCCTGTTGACCGCCCGCGAGCGGCCCGTGCGCCTGGCGGTGCTCGAGGCCCTGGCGCGGCGCTCTGACGAGCGCTCGCGCTCGGCCCTGGCGGACGTGGACCAACGCCCGGTGTCCGCCGAGGAGAAGCGCGCCATCGAAGCCGGGCTGCGCCGCGAGTGAGGCCCGAGCCGGGCTCGGGGGTCGACCCGCTCGGCGCCGGCGGCCCGCCGTCGCCCG
>JBIKLM010000137.1:0-9531 GCA_044359835.1 Planctomycetota bacterium | reverse complement strand
GCCAGCGGCGATAGCACCGCCCCCACGGTCGTGGGCCTCGTTCAGAACCTGTCCGCCGATGCCTTCGGGCGGGTGGTCGACCTGAGCTTCAGCGAGGCCATGGACCCCCTGTTCGCCGGCGGCCTGGTCAATTACACGGTCGGCTTCCCGACCTTCCCGACCGAGGTCGTGCAGACCACCGCGTCGAGCGTGCGGCTGCGCTTCGCCCAGCCGGTGATCCCCGGGCTGGCCAACCTGACCGTGATCGGGCTGCTCGACGCCCACGGCAATGCCTTCAGCGGCGCGCCGATCGCCGTGCAGGCCGGCGCGACCTTCGCCAACGGCTACCAGGGCAATCCGGAGGTGCGCACGATCGCCGGCGCGCTCAACGATCAATTGCGGATCGTCACCACCCAGGCCCTGTCGCCGGCCCAGGCCGCGCTGCCGGGCAGCTGGAGCCTGAGCGTCGACGGCAACCCCGTCGACCTGGCGAGCGCCAGTTTCGCCTACGACCTCTTGAACTCGACCCTGGTGGTCGGCCTGGGTCAGGACTTCGCCAACGGGCTGGCCTTCAGCCTGACGCCGCAGAACGTGCTCGAGATCGACGGGCAGGCCTTCTCCGCGCCGTTCAACGGCACCGTCGGCGGCGACACCCTGGCCCCCGGCATCTCCTTCATCACCCAGAACCGCACCTTCGACCCGACCGGCCGCACCCTGGACGTGCGGGTCAGCGAGGCCCTGCGCGAAACCAGCGCGGAAACCCTGGCCAACTGGACGCCCTCCGGGGGCGTGAGCCTGGTTTCGGCTTCCTGGGAGGGCGGCTACGACGTGGTGCGTTTGACCCTGGACGGACCGGCGGTGCCCGGGGTGGTCACCCTGGCCGTCAGCGGGCTCCTGGACCTGGCTGGCAACCAGATCGCCCCGGTCAGCGGCGTGCAGTCCTTCTCGACCGACACCACTCCGCCCGCCATCGTCAACGTCGTGGCCGCCGGCATCGAGGGGCCCGACAACGACGAGGTGCGCGTGACCTTCAGCGATGGGATGTATCCGGCGGATGTGGAGGCCCCCTTCCGCTGGCTGCTCGAGTCGCCGCCCGGCACGCCGATCACCACCGATTTCTCGAGCGCCACCTGGGACAGCGGCACCAACACCGCCACGCTGGTCCTCGCGGACAGCGTCTCGTTCCAGCAGGGCCAGGAGCTGCGCCTCGACTTCCAAGGCGTGCGCGACCTCGGGGGCAATCCCTACGCCGGCGGCGCCGTGACGGCGCCGATCTCGGTCGAGAGCAGCCTGCCGGCGGTCGAGGCCCTGTTCGTGCTGGCCCCGCCCCAGAACAACCAGGTGGTGGTGCGCTTCGACGAGGGCCTGGGCGCCTTCGACGATGCGGACGCGGTCTATCAGCTCCACGACCAGGCCGGCAACGTGATCGCCCAGCCCTCGGCCGTGGCCCTGTCCAGCGACGGGCGCGGCGTGCGCCTGACCTTCGGGCAGGTGGTCGCGCCGGGCATCAACACCCTGACGGTGCGCGGCCTCGCGGACCTCGCCGGCAACCCGGCCTTTGCGCTGTTCCGCGCGGCGATCGAGCCCGAGAGCGGCCAGCAGGCCGGCTTCGCGCCCTCGGGCGGCAGCTTCGAGATCCTGCCGGGCGAGCGCAACGACCGCGTGCTGCTGTCCTTCAGCGAGCCCATGTCCGCCCTGGGCCTCGAGTCGCTCGGCAACTACGTGCTCTACGACGCCACGACCCTGCTGACCGTGCCCCTGGCGGGCGCCGAAGCGACGCCGCTCTCGTCGGACCAGCTGCTGCTGACCCTCGCCGGCGCCAGCAACCTGAGCCTCAGCCACTCCTACGAAGTGCGCTTCCAGGGGCTCTACACGGCCCAGGGGGTGGGCCCGGCCCCGCTGACCAACGCGGCCGGATCGCCGAGCGGCGACGCCACGCCGCCGGGTCTCAGCGCGAGCCGCGTGCGCCTCGACCCGCAGAATCCGAGCGCTCTGCTGGTGGACCTGAGCGAAGCCTGTCAGCTGGCCGGCACGGCCAACCTGTTCGTGCTCGACGGCGTGCCGGCCACGGGGCTGGTCGAGCTCGGCCCGCGCAGCGTGCGGCTCAGCTTCCCAAGCGCCCCGACCGTCGGCCAGTCGCTCAGCGTGACCGCCACCGACCTGGCTGGCAACGTCGGCAACCAGACCCTGGCGGTGGCCGCCGCGGACCAGACGCCGCCGCTGCTCTCGGGCGCGGTGCAAGCCGTGGCGGTCGCGGGTCTGGGCGGGGATTACCTCGAAATCCCCTTCAACGAGCCCCTCGATCCGGCCCTGGCCCTCGACCCCAGCCGCTATAGCCTGACTTTGGGCTCCACGGCCGTGAACCTGGCCCAGGCCCAGCTCGAGTACAGCTCGGTGGGGGACACCGTGCGGCTGTTCCTGCCCGCCGGCGTCGAATTCGACCAGCAGGTCCAGGCGCAGCTCTCGATCGTCGGCCTGGCGGACTTCGCCGGCAATGCGATCCAGACGCCGATCAACACCCTGCCGGTCTTCGCCGGCGACACCCAGGATCCCCAGCTGGTCTCGGCCTTCGTGGACCGCCGCTTCGATCCGACCGGCCGGACCCTGGCGCTGCTGTTCAGCGAAGCCTGCGATCCGAGCGTGATGCTCTCGACCAGCAACTACCTGCCGGGCGGCGGCCAAGCCGTCAGCGCCGTGACCGCCCTGGGCGAGCGCGCCGTGCGCCTGCAGCTGGCCGCGCCCTTCCTGGACGGCGAGGACCTGCTGGTCCCCGCGGTGCGCGACCTGGCCGGCAACTCGAGCGCCAACCAGAGCCTGCTCCCGCTGTTCTGATGGTTCCAGGGCCATCGGTCGGCGGGCCGAGCGCGCGCCCCGGGTGACTGCCGGGGCGCGGGCGAGCCGGCGAGCGGTCGCTCGCGCGGCTCGCCGGGCGCGGCCTGCGAGTCTCAGGAGTCGTCGGCTGGGCGGGTGGCGGGCCAGCGGCGCGTTGGAAGGAGTTTCCTGGCCTCCGGGTACGCCCGGGGGCGCGGGCGGAGGGGGCCGGGTGCACACCGCGGCAGGCTGGCCGGGATTTGGACCCGTCTTCAGGGGCGCGGCGGGGGCGGTCGAAGAGGGCCCGGCGGTCGTTTCGCGGGCGCCTGGACCTTGAGCCTCCCTCTGATGATCGACGCTGTCCTCGGCGGCAGCGAGCAGGACTCCTTGGAGCACCTGTCGGCGCGCAGCGAGCACTGCGCGCGGCTCGTGCCCGCGGAGGCGCGGCGGTATCTGGAGGCCTTGCGCGCGGCCTTGCCGCGCTCGCCGAGCTGGGAGGGGCGCGAGGCGGCCCTGCTGATCGAGCTGGGCCAGCAGGCCAACCAGCCCGATCCGGACCTCGATCCGGTGCCCGAGCTGCTCGAGATCGCCGAACAGCGCGAGCGCGAGGGCCGCCAGCAGCGCGCCAGCGCCTGGCTGACCCTGGGCTGGCAGATCCTCGGGCAGGATCCGCGGCTGGAGGCGGCGCTGGGGCAGTTCCGGGAGCGCGCGCTGGCGCGCACCCACGCGGCCACCGAGCACCTGGCGCGCGCCGACGAGGCCGCCCGGGCCGGGCGCCTCGGCCGCGCGGAGCGCGAGCTCGAACGGCTGCGCTCGGTCGAGCCGAGCCACCCCCACGCCGAGCGGGTGGCCCAGACCATCGCCGGCCAGCGGCGCGGGCGGCGCACGGCGCGCCAACGCCTGCTGGCGCGCACGGCCGCCGGGACCCTGGCGCTGGGCCTGGGGCTGTGTGTGTTCCTGTGGGAGCGCTCCGCGCGCGCCGCCTACCAGGGCCTCGAGGTGGTGCTGGCCGGCGAGCCGCAGACCGTCGAGCGGCGCTTGCTCGAGCTCGAGAGCTTCATGCTGGCCTACCCGCTGTGGGGCGGCTGCCTGGCGGCGATCGAAGAGCGCGCGCGGCTCAAGGTGGCCCTGACCGCGGAGCGGCGCCGCATCGAAGAGGCTCCGCGGCCCGAGCCCGAGCGCTTCGCCGAGGACCAGCAGCGCGCCGCCGAACAGCTGTATTTCGAGGGCCGTCGCCTGGCGGAAGCGTTGCGCTTCGCCGAGGCCCAGGCCCAGTTCGAACAGGCCCTGGGCCTGGCACCGACCGATTGGCCGCGGCGAGAGCGGGTGACCCGCGACATCGCCGCGCTTACCGCCCTGGAGGGCGAGCTACCGCAATGATCTTCCGCTGGTTCATCGAGGGACGCCTGCGCAAGGCGCGCCGCCGGGTCGCCAATCGACCCACGCCGTCCGGCTATGTGGCGCTGGCCCAGGAGCACGTGCGCCTGCGCGACCTGGCTGGGGCCCAGCGCGTGTGCCTCGAGGGCCAGCGGCGCTTCCCCGGCAACGGCGATCTGGCGCGTTTCGCGGCCCGCGTGCGCAAGCAGGGCCAGGAGCACCGCCTGGCGCTGCTCGAGGCGGAGCTGGCCCAGGCGCCGCGCCCGGGGCTGTACCAGAGCTACGCCGAGCTGCTGCTCGAATGCGGCCAGATCGCCCGCGCGGAGGAGTCCGCCGAGGCCTGGCGCCAGGTGGGCCAGGAGCCCGAGGCGACCCTGCTGCTGGCGCGCGTGCTGGCCGAGCGCTTCCTTTCGGACCGCGGCCGCGATGTCGGCCAGCGGCTGTACGCGGTGCTGAAGGAGGCCGAACAGGGCCTGCCGCGCGATTCGCGGCCGCACAAGCTGCGCCTGCGGCTGTCGTGCCTGATCGGCGCCTGGGCGGATGCCAAGGAGGCCGTGGTGCAGCTGCTCGACCTGCACCCGGGCGAGCCGGCCCTGGAGGCGCGCTTCCGCAGCCTGGAGGCCAAGGCCGCCGGGGCGCCGTCGGTCGAGCAGGCCCTGCGCAGCGTGGAGCAGAGCGGGCAGCTGTTCGAGGACGTGGCCGCCGACAAGCGCGACCAGGCGGCGCCGCCGGTCGACGTGCGCGGCGTGCTCAAGGACCTGGCCGGGCAGGAGGGCCTGCGCGCGGCCCTCTACCTGCGCGGCGCCACGGCCCTGATCGAGGGGCCCAAGGCGGCCACGGCCGAGCGCACGGCGCGCGTGGTGCGCTCGATGCTGCACGGGGCCCGATCCAGCTCCCGGCGCCTGGCCCTGGGCTCCCTGGAACGATTGGAGATCGAGGGCCGGTTCGGTCGATTGATGGTCGTCGCGGGTGAACGCGACGCCGCCGCGCTGTGGTCCACGGCGGCCACCACGGCGGCCCAAATGGACGCCCTAGTCGACCTGGTCGGGGGCGAAAACAGCGCCCAGGAGGCCGCGTGATCGAGATCCTCGAACCCCTGAGTCAGTTGCCCGGCGTGCGCTATTCCGGGCTGGTGACCAGCGATGGCGTGCCGATCTTCGTGCCCGGCGCGAAGGCGCCCACCGAACGGCTCGATCTCGAGCTGGACGGGCTCTCGGCCCTGGCCAGCCAGTGGTATCAGGAGCTGTCCAAGCAGGCGGGCGAGCTCTCCTGGGACCAGCCCGTGCGGGCCGTGCTGTGCGCCGTGCGGGGCAGCCTGGTGATGCGCCAGGTGCGCGGCGGGCTGCTGATGGCGCTGCTCGACGCCGGGACTTCGCCCGAGGAGCTGCGTCTGCCGATGGATGGAGCCGCCGCGCGTCTGCAGCGCGTGCTGCGCTCGATGGGGGGGGCCGCGCCCTCCGCCGAGGCGCCGCCGCCGGCCATGCCTTCAGCGGCCATGCCTTCAACCGCCCCGCCGACTCCAGCCCCGAAAACCCCGCGCAGCCAGGGCCGCCCCGAGCGGAGCTGACCCGCGCCGACCCGCAGGTCCGATCGCCCACAGCGCCCGACCCGCCTCCCACCCGACCGCAGCCGCACACACCGCCGCCGAACCCGCGTCTCGCCCGAGCCCGACCCCGTCATGGTGCAAATCAACTTCGCCCTCAAGCAGATCAATGCCAAGGTCGTCTATTACGGACCCGGGATGTCGGGCAAGACGACCAACCTGGAGATCGTCCACCAGCGCGCCCCGGCCAACAACCGCGGCGACCTGACCAGCATCTCCACCGACGGCGACCGCACGCTGTTCTTCGACTACATGCCGCTCGATCTGGGCACGATCGCGGGCATGAAGACCTGCTTCCAGATGTACACCGTGCCCGGCCAGGTGTACTACAACTCGACCCGCAAGCTGGTGCTGCAAGGGGTCGACGGGGTCATCTTCGTGGCCGATTCGGGCCCGGATGCGATGGAGGCCAACCTGGAGGCCCTGCGCAACCTGGAGGAAAACCTCAACGAGTACGGCAAGAGCCTGGCGACCCTGCCGCACGTGATCCAGTTCAACAAGCGCGACCTGCCCGAGGTGGTCTCGGTCGAGGAGATGCAGGCCAAGCTGAACCCCCACGGCGCGCCGACCTTCGAGGCCGTGGCCTTCAACGGGCAGGGCGTGTTCCCGACCCTCAAGGGCCTGGCCACGCTGGTCTTGCGCAACATCCAGGCCGAGTGCGCCGGCGGCGCGCCGAGCCTCTCGCGCACCGGTTTCCACTCGGCCGCCAAGGTCGAAGCGGCCCTGCCGACGATCAAGGAGAGCGCCGTGCCGCAGCCGCCGGCTCCGATCCCGGCGCCGCCCGCGGTCAGCGCGGCCCCGCAGCCGGTCGCCGCGGCCGCCGCTCCGGCCAGCGCGCGCCCGGCCGCCGCCGGCGGCGCCGCCAAGCGCCCCGAGCCCGCCGGCCCCGCGGCCGCGATGCCGGCGGCCCCGGCTCCGAGCGCGCCCGCCGCCCGCGGCGGGGTGACGCTGCCGGACCTGGACGTGGTCTCGCCGCGCCAGAAGGGCGATCCGCTCGGGGGACGCGGCCCCGCGCCCGCGCCGCGGCCCGAACCCGGTGCCTCGCGCCCCCCGGCCAGCCCGACCCCGCGCGCCGGCGGCACGCCGCCGCCCGCCGCGCCGCGCCCGCCCGCGCCCGGCGCTCAGGCCGCCAAGCCGGCGGCCCCCAAACCGGCCCCCGCCCCGGCCCCCCAGACCTCCGCCGGCGCCCGGCCGCAATCCGCGCGCCCGCCCATGCCGCCGCAGAGCACGGGCCTGTCGCCCAAGCGCCCGGCCGTGCCCGCTCCGCAGGCCGCACCGGCCGCCGGCGGCACGACCAAGACGCTGCTGATGGTCGCCGCCGCCGCCGTGATCGGGGGCTTGGTGGTCTTCGTGTTGCTCAAGTTCATCTGATCCTCCAGGCGCCGCGCTCCAAAAGCACACCATGAAAGACTCCGCCCTTCGTCAGCAGCGCCTGGTCTTCTACACCCAGGACATCGAGCGCCTGCACACCGAATTGGACGCCTTCCTCGAGCTCAGCAAGTCGCGCTGCGTGCTGCTGATCGACCGGGACGGCCACCTCGTGACCCGCCGCGGGGAGTCCTTCAACACCTCCGAGGACACCATCTCGGCCCTGGTGGCCGGCTCCTTCGCCGCCACCTGCGAGATCGCCCACCTGCTGGGCGAGACCGAGTTCTCGGTCATGTTCCACCAGGGCCAGCGCGACTCGATCCAGCTGCAGCTGGTCGGCAGCCGGACCCTGATGGCGACCCTGTTCGACGACCGCACCAACCTGGGCCTGGTGCGCTTCTACGCCCAGGAGACCTCCTCGCGCCTGCGGGCGATCTTCGATTCGATCCTGGCCGAGAACCGCACCACGGACCTCGGCGCCGGCTTCTCCAAGGACGCCACGGCGGCCCTGGACGAGCTGTTCTGATCCGGTTCGGGTGGGAGCGAGCCCCGGCTGGTCTGCGCCGAGCGGGGCTCCTGTCTGCGGCCCCCCGCGCCGCCTTCGCTGCGGGCGCGGAGCGGCCCCGCTGGCTGCGCGCGGTCCGGGCGAGCGGCTTCGGTTGTTCAGCGCGAGCGCCGTTGCGCGGCGTGCGCAACGGCAACCTTCGGGGCCGTGCAGCAGGCGCATCGAGATCGCTGCAGAGCGGCGCATTCCAGCCAGCGCAGGCTCGACAGCTCGAAATCTGGGAATTTTTCCGGCTTCCCAGGAAAGGTTCTCAGCCCTGGCGCCGATGACACGGGGGATGTCGTGGTCCTGGCGTTCCGAAGACGCCGACCCAACCACCCCCGAGTCCGAGGAGACTCATCCCATGGCCAAGAAGAAAGCCAAGAAAGTCGCCAAGCGCACCGCCAAGCGTGGTGCCAAGCGCACCGCCAAGCGCGGCGCCAAGAAGGCCGGCAAGCGCACTGCCAAGCGCGCGGGCAAGCGCGCCTCCAAGAAGCGCTCCACCAAGCGCCGCACCAAGCGCGCCTCGAAGGCCGCCGCCGCTCCGGCGATGTGATCCCCAGGAGGTGCCGAGCGCGCCCTCCAGGCACGCCCGACCTCCGCACGAGTGCAGCCGCCGCCCGGGTTCGCCCGGCGGCGGCTTCTCTTGTTTTCTGGCCCTGGTTTCGCCGCTGGCAGGCTGGGAGACGATCGGCTCGGGCTGCGCCCGAGTGGGGTTCCTCTCCGACCGTCAGGGGGTCTGCCCGAGGCGCCCCAGCCGGGCCACCTCCGCGGCCACCCCGGCCTCGTCCAGCTTGGTGAACAGGCCCTCGACGGCCCCAAGGCGCGAGCCGGGGACCAGGGAGCGCCAGCGCCCGGGGGTCGGCAGGGCGGGCCAGCCGCTGGCCTCCACCGGCCCGGCCTGGCCGAGCATGGCCCACAGCCGGGCGGCCTTGGTGGGCATCATCGGCGCCATCCAGCGCGCCAGCAGGCCGAGCCATTCGGCCGCGGTCGCAAGGGCCGCGCCGGCGCGCTCGGGGTCGGTCTTGCGCAGCGCCCAGGGCTCGCTGCGGTCGACGAACACGTTGGCGACGCTGGCGTTTTGCAGCAGGGCCTCGGCCGCGCGGCGGAAGCGGAAGGCCAGCAGGTGCTCGCCCGGGTCCTCGATCGGGCCACAGCCCTCGAGCAGCAGCCGGTCGAAACCCTCCGCCAGGGCCGGGGGACAGCTCGGCAGGCGCCCCTCCCAGTGCTTGTCGACGAAGCGTAGCACGCGCGTGGCCAGGTTGCCGATGCGGTCCGCCAGGCCCGCGTTGAGCGTCGACTGGTAGCCCGACCAGGTCCACTCCGCGTCGGCGGTCTCGGGCGCGCTGGCCAGCAGATGGAAGCGCACGGCCTCCACATCGTGGCGCTCGGCGAGCTCGGCGAGATCGATGGTCCAGTTCTGGCTGGTCGAGAACTTGCGGCCCTCCAGGTTGTAGAACTCCATCGCCGGCACGGCGTGGGGCAGCACGTAGCCCTGCTTCGTGCCGTACAGCATGGCCGGGAAGATCAGGCAGTGGAACGGGATGTTGTCCTTGCCGATGAAGTGCACCAGGCGCGTCTGTGGGTCCTGCCAGAAGCGGCGCCAGTCCTCGGGCTGGCCCTCGCCGCGGGCGGCGCGCTCCTCGGCCCACTGCTCGGCGATCGAGACGTAGCCGATCGGGGCGTCGAACCAGACGTACAGCACCTTGTGCTCGCCGCCGCCGTATTCGGGGGGCAGGGGCACGCCCCAATCGAGGTCGCGGGTCATGGCCCGCGCCGGGGCCTCCTCGATCAGGCGCTCGAGGAACGCCTGCACGTTGGGCTTCCAAGGCTGGGAGCGCGCCCAGGC
>JBIKLM010000568.1:0-2595 GCA_044359835.1 Planctomycetota bacterium | reverse complement strand
TCGCGGTATTCCGTGCGGGCGACCAGCTGGTCGGGCGGCAGGAACAGGTCGTCGACCTCGACGGCTTCGTCCAGGAGCCCGCCGGAGTTGCGGCGTAGGTCGAGGATCAGGCCGGTCAAGCCCCGGGTCGAAAGGTCGCGGATCGCGGCGGCGAGCTCGTCGGCGGCCACGCGGCTGAAGGTGGTCAGCTCGATCAGGCCGATGCCGCCGGGCAGCATCTGGGCGTGCACCGCGGGGATCTCGATCTGGGCGCGGCGGATCTCGATGCGCATCTCCTCGCTAGGCCGGTCGATCAGCTCGGCGTCCATGCCGCGGCGCCAGATGTACAGGCTGACGTCGGTGCCGGGCTTGCCCTTGAGGCGCTTGATCACGTCTTCCGCCGGGTGCCCCAGGGTCGGCCAGTCATCGACGCGCACGATCTTGTCGTCGGTCTGCAGCCCGGCCTTGTAGGCCGGTCCGCTGTAGATCGGGCGCGTGATCGTGAACAGGTTGTCGGCCGGGTCGATGCCCACGTAGGCGCCGATGCCGCCGTACTCCGCTTCGAGGTCTTGCACGAAGCCGGCGTAGGCCTTGGCGGGCAGGTAGCTGCTGTGCTCGTCCATCGAGCCGAGCATGCCTTCGAGGGCCGCGTCGACCAGCTCGTCGCGGCTGCGCTGATCGCCCTCGAGGTGCACGCCTTCGATCATGCGCATGACCGCCTGGAAGCGGGTCAATTCCGGCGGCAGCGTGCCGCTCGACTGGCTGCCCTGCAGCTCGCGCAGCTTGCGATCCCACAGGCGCTTGCTCTTTTCGCTGCGCAGGTAGCCCGCGGCGAGCTGCGCTTCGGGGCCGGGCAGGGCCTCGAGCCGCGCCAGCTCGGCCTCCAGGCGCCCTTCGACGACCTCGCCGATGGCGGCCAGGCCCAGGGCCGCGCGGCCGCGCACACCGGCATCGCCGGACTCCATGAAGGCCAGCAGCTCGGCGCGCGCCAGGCGGCGCTCCGTGCCCCCCCCGAGGAAGTGGGCGGCGTCGGCGCAGGCCATGCGCAGACCGGCGTCGCGTTTGGCGTCGCGGGCCCGGTCGAGCAGGGAGTTCGAGAGCGCCGTGCGCGCTTCGCGCTCGAGGCCCCGGAAGCTCGGGCGCGCGAAGAGCTGCGCGGCGCTCTCGGCCAGCGCTCCATCGGGCCCATCGATCAGCTCCAGCAGGGTCCCCTGCAGCAACGGCAGGTCGGGGGTCTGGCCGGCCAGGCTGGCCGCGGCCAGCACCAGGCGCGCGGCCGGCGCGGCCCCGCCGGAGGCCGAGAGCCGGGCGGTCAGCGCCCGATCGAGGCTGCCCTCCGGCAGCAGCTTGGCGGCTTCGCGCAGGCCCAGGGCCAGGGCCCAGAGCTGGTCGGCCGGGGTGCGGGCCGCGCGCTCGAGCTGCCCGCTGAGCAACGCCTCCACATCCTGGGGAGCGGGTCGCGGGGCCGCCGGGCTGCTCGATAGCAGGGTCGGGGCAGCGGCGGCGGAGAGGAGCAGGGCGACGGGCAGCAGAACCTGGCGCATGGAGGCGTTGACGACGGGGAGCGGCGGATGGCCGGCGGAAGTATCGGCCATACGGGGCGCGGGGCCCACTCCGCGACAGCATCCGGGACATTCCTGGATGGGGCGGGCCCCGGGCAGGCCTGCGACGGAGGACCCCGATATGCTGCGGCCATGCCCATGGACCCCCGGCCGAGTTCCATCCCGGATTCGGGACAAAATCCTCCCGAGGCCCTCAGCCACCTGGCGGCGGCCCCCGGCGGGCCGCGGGCGCGCATGGTCGACATCGGGGCCAAGCAGGCCGGGCCCCGCCGCGCCCAGGCCCGCGCCCGGCTGGTTTTCCCCCCGGGGATGCTCGACCGGGTGCTGGCCGGACAGGGCCCCAAGGGGCCCATCGAAGAGGTCGCCCGCCTGGCGGGGATCCTGGGGGCCAAGCGCACCGCCGAGCTGATCCCTCTTTGCCATCCCCTGGCCCTGGACCTGGTGGACGTGGAATTCCGTCGCGCCGGTCCGGACAGCTTGTGGATCGAGACCAGCGCCGCCTGCCGGGCGGCGACCGGGGTCGAGATGGAGGCCCTGACCGCCGCCGCCGTGGCGGCCTTGACGGTCTATGACATGGTCAAGGGCCTGTCGAAGGCGGTGCGCATCGAGGCCCTCGAGCTGATCGAGAAGCAGGGCGGGAAATCCGGGATCTACCGGGCGGACGACGGCGGCGAGCAGGAATCCGCTCCCTAAAGAGGAGTCGAGCATCGGGAGGCTCCGGGCTTTGCCCCTAGGCCCGCGGGTTGGGCTCGTTATCCTGCCGCGACGCCGCACGGCACCCACCCACGCATGGACCTCAAGACCATCCACGAGCTCGCCCGGCTGATGAAGCGCGCCGAGCTCACCGAGCTCGAGATCGACGACAGCGCCCAGGGCCTCAAGGTGCGCCTCAAGCGCGGGGCGCCCTCCGGTCAGGCCGGGCCCCTGGTGCACGTCATGCAGGGCAATTCGAGCCCCGCGGCGCTGCCGGCCGCGGGGTTCGGCGGGCCGGTCGCCGGCGCTCCGGCGGTCGATGCGGGCGGCCGCCCGGCCGTTCCGGCCAATCTGCCCCCCG
>JBIKLM010000567.1:0-2599 GCA_044359835.1 Planctomycetota bacterium | reverse complement strand
CCGGTGATCACGACGATGTCCGCGTCGAAGCCCGCTTGCAGGCTGCCCAGGCGCTCGCCCATACCGATCGTACGGGCCGGAACCACAGTGTGCCCGCGGACGGTCTGTAGGGACTCGTCCGGCAGCCCGTAGCGGGCACCGATCGCCGACTGCAGCTGCAGCTCCTGCTGGGGGATGACCGGTGAGTCGGTGTTGAAGCCCACCATGCGGTGTCCGCGCTCCCAGAAACCAGCTGCCAGGCCTTCCACGCGCTCGGGGTTGTCGCCGACCCAATTGATGAAGCCGCGATTGGGAGCCGCTTGGTTGCGGGGCCCGAGGATCGCCGGCACGCCGAGTTCGGCCGCCAGGGCGCCGAGTTTGAAGGAATCGAACTCGCCGTGGTCGATGAACACGTCGAAGCCCATCTCCTTCTTGATGATGTCGAGGGTCGCCAGCACCACCTGGTAGATCTGGGTGTGCACGGCGATCTGCGCGCGGCCGGCGACCAGCTCGCGGAAGATCTCCAACTGGGGATCGTGGCGGGGGGCCGCGGCGCGGCCCTGCTCGTGCTCGACCCAGGCTTTCCCGTAGGCTTTGCCGCGCCGAAGGATCTCGCGGATGGTGTAGTTCTCGAAGGTCTTGCCGGGCTGGATCATCCAGCGCTCGGGGTTGCCCCACTGGGCGATCTTGAGGCCGCCCGGATCGCGCACGACGGCCCGCTCGAAGCGCCCGTGCCCGGTCTTGAAGAGCAGTCCCTGGCCCCCGACGTTGGTGCCCGAGCCCGGGATGAAGAGCACCGTCGTGACCCCGGCGGCCAAGCCGAACTCCAGGCTCGGGTTGCTCGGGATCACCGCGGTCTTGGCGCGCATCTCTGGGTTCGCCAGATAGACCATGTCGTTGATGTCAAAGGTGCCGCCGACGTGGCAGTGCAAGTCGATCATTCCCGGCATCAGCCAATGGGCACCGACATCGACGACCTCGTAACCGCTGGGGATCGCCAGTTGGCCCTGCTCCCCCACCGCTTCAATTTTTCCGTCCTTGACCAGCAGGACCCCGTGGTCCACCACCTGCCGCCCTTCCCATTCCACGGTCAAGATCTTGTCGGAAAGCAGCGCCAAGCCACGGCCCCCGATGGCGCCGGCCTCGGGCGCAGAAGCCGCCTGACCCCGGGCCGGCCCGGTCACCACGACCGGGCTCTGGGCCACGGCCGGAGCCAGCAGCAGCGCCGACAGCCCGCACGCCAGCATGGCCCCGATCCGGGGGTGGGCTCGCTGACGCTCGATTCGCGACGTGTTCAAGGTGGAAGTCGGAGTCATGGATTGGGTGTGCTCACCAGCGCCGGCCGTCGCGGCGCGGGTCATAGATCAAGCGGCCTTCGATCCAAACGCGTTCGATCGAGCTGCGGGGGTCCGCAGGGTGTCCGGTCACGGCCAGGATGTCGGCGTGTTTCCCCGGCTCGAGGCTTCCGATCAGGTGGTCGAGGTGAGCCGCCCTGGCCGGCACGATGGTCAGGCCGCGGACGATTTCGAGGCCCTTGTCGCTGAAACCGTGGCGCCCCGCCATGGTGGCCTGGACCGACAATTCCTCCTGGGGCACCACGGGGGAATCCGTGTTGAAGCCGATCTCCTTCTGTCCCTGGGCTTGCCACTCCGCAGCCAGGCCGCGGATGCCCGGTTCCCTGGCGGCGGTGATGCGCTGGAACACGGCGGAAGTGGTGTCGATCGAGCGCGGACCGATGATCGCCGGCACGCCGTACTGAATGGCCACCTTGGCCACCCGCCAGCCCCCGATCTCGGAGTGATCCAGATAGACCTCGATGCCGAGATCGCGCTTCCACATCGTGATCGTCGCCAGGACCACCTGGGGGATCTGGGTGTGGGCCGAGATCTGGACCGCCTTGCTGTTCAGTCCATGGAACACGTCCCAGCGCGGGTCGGGATGGCCGCCAGCGCCGCGCTCCACCCCGCTGGCCCAGAGCCGGGCGTAGGCCAGCCCGCGCTCGACCGTGTCGCGCGAATTCCAGTTCATCAGCGCCCGACCGGGATTGACCAGCCAGCGCTCGGGGTTGCCGGCCTGGGCCAGCTTGAGCGAACCGGGATTGCGCAGCTCCATCTGCTCGTAGCGCGGCAATCCGGTCTTGAGCAGCACCCCCTGGCCGCCCATGTTGGTGCCGGATCCCGGGATGTAAAGCACCGAGGTGACCCCGCCGGCGAGGCCGTCGAGCAACTCCTTGCGACCCGGGATGACCGCGCTCGAGGCGCGCAGCTCCGGATTCGCCAGGTAGACCATGTCGTTGAGGTCGTTCTCCTCGAACAGCGAGCGGCCGGCCACGTGGCAGTGCAGGTCGACCATGCCGGGCATCAGCCACAGCTCGCCCAGGTCGAGCACCTCCGTGCCCGGCGGCAGCTCGAGGCTGTGAGCGGGACCGAGCGCCACGATCGCTCCGCGGTCGATCAACACCTCGCCCCGATCGATCCAGGGCGGCGTGCCCGCAGAGCCCGGCTCCGCGCAGGTCAGGATCTTGGCGGCGCGGATCAGGCGAGGTCCCGGCTGCGCGTCCGAAGGCAGGCTGCGCTGCCGGGGAGAACTCCAGCCGCTCGAGGGCCCATCGGCCTGCAGT
>JBIKLM010000566.1:0-2611 GCA_044359835.1 Planctomycetota bacterium | reverse complement strand
CTTCCGAGGACGGGTTGAGTTTGGCCATCTCGGCCCAAGCGGCTTCATCCTGGGCGGCCACCTGCCAGCGCTGGGCCCAGAGTTCGATCACGCGTTTGTTGAAGTACTCGGCCGCCTTGGGGTCGTCCTCGAGCTTCCAGCCGTAGTTGACTCCCCGGCAGATCTTCTGGAAGACCTGCACCCCGTCGTTGCCCACGGACATCCCGTCGCGAGTGCCGTAATCGAGGGCCAGCAGGCCGTTGAGCAGAGCGGGAAAAGCCGCCTTGCCCGCTTCGGTCAGCCGCGCGCGTGCGCGGCCGGCCTCTGCGCCGGCGTTGGGGTTGAGCAGGTCCTTGACCCAACCCTGCAGCTTCTGCCACTCCTCGTCGCCGGTCTCGGGCAGGCGCTCGAAGGGCCCGTAGGCGCTGAGATCCACGCTGGCCGCATCCTTGACCGGCTTGGCGGGCGCGGCCGGGGGCGTGGCCGCCGGCGCCGTGGGCTGGCCGGCCGGCGTCGGGACCGCGGCGGGCGCCTGGGCGATGCCCGCAGCCGCCGCGGGCAGAGTGGCTGCGGCCTGACCTGCGCTGAACGGGTCGATGGCGGGCGGGGCCACCGGCGCTGCCGCGGGGGCGGGGGCCTCTGTCCCCTCGGCGGCTTCGGAGGGCGCCGCGGGCTTCTCGGGGTTGTCGAGCCAGCCCTGCTGGAGACCCAGAGCGGCCAGCCCGCCGACCAGGAGCAGGCTGCCCACGGCGATCATCGGATGGGGACCCCTGCGGCCCGCAGGGGCGGCGGCCTTGGGGCGACGGCCTCCGGAGCGGCCGCCGGCCTGACGCTCTTCGGAGTCCGAGGCCTCGCCTCGCCCCTGGCTCGAGCCGCGAGCGCTGCGCTCGGCGCGGGCGGGAGCGACCGCGGGCTGGGCGCGCTCCTGGGCGCCGGAAGCCCGGCCCGGGGAGCTCGCCTGCGGGGCTTCGGCGGCGGCTGCGGCACGGGCCCGTTCGGCCTTCAGCCGCTCGAGAGTGCTGCCCGGCTTGGCGGCGGGGGCGGCCGCAGCCGGCCGTGCGGAATCGGTGCGGACCGGCTCCTGGGTCGGGGCGCTGCGCTGAGCGGCGCGGGCCTGCTCGGCCCGTTCGGCCTTGAGGCGCTCGAGGGTGCTCGGGCGGGCGCTGATCGGCGGCTCGAGCTCTTCGAGGCTCATCTCGTCGATCAGCCACGCCGAACTCGGCGGCGGGGGCGGGGGCTGGGCCGGGGTCGACGCTGCAGGCGCGGGCTTGGGCGGCAGCGCGGGCGCGGCGCGCTCGGCGCGCAATTCGGCTTCCAGGGCCTTGGGCGACCACTTGGCGGGCTCCGCGGCGCTGGTCCGGGCGGTTTCGATAGGGCTCGCGGCCGCGGTTGGTGCAGCTCCAGCCGGCTTGGTGGCCGGGCTCGCCTGCGGCGCCGCCGGGGGGGCCTCGGAGGCGGGCGTCGTCTGATTCGGCGCTGCGGCAGAAGGCGTCTGAGCCGTTCCAGCGGGCGGCGCGGCGGTCTCGGGGGACCGGCTCGCCTGCGCGGCGTCCTTCGGGGACGGCGCGGTCGCGGACTTGGTCGCTGCGCCCGCGCCGTCGGCGGCGGCCCCTTCGGCTTTGCCCCCCTTGCGAGCGCCGCGCTTGAGCGCCAGCTCCGCATCGATCGGTTCGCCCACCAAAACGGCCCCCGCGCAGATCCGGCAGCTCGCCCACGAGCCTTCGAAACGCTGCGGCAGTTGGAAGGTGGCTTCACAGACCTGACAAGTGCCGACGCGGACCAGCATGGCGGTTCTTGGGACGTGGGGACCGGACCCGCGCCGGGGACGGCCGGGGTCTCGGGGGAGGGCGCCGTGCGGGAGGCCGCGGGGCGGCGCACCTGGCAGAATACGGGGCTCCCGAGGCGACCGCAAGGCGAGCCCCCGGGCCCCCGCGATGAGCAGCTCCCCCGGCAAGTTCCGCCTGCAATGCCCCTTCGGACCGCAGGGGGATCAGCCCCAGGCCATCGCGCGCCTGGTCGAGTGGGCCCGCGCCGGCGAGCGCCACCAGACCCTGCTGGGCATCACGGGCTCGGGCAAGACCTTCACCATGGCCGCGGCGATCGAGCGCCTCGACCGGCCGACCCTGGTCTTGTCCCCGAACAAGACCCTGGCGGCGCAACTGTACGCCGAATTCAAGGAGTTGTTCCCGGACAACGCGGTCGAATACTTCGTTTCCTACTACGACTACTACCAGCCGGAGGCCTACGTCCCCTCGTCCGACACCTACATCGAGAAGGACGCCAACATCAACGAAAACATCGAGCGCCTGCGCAACAGCGCCACGCGCTCGCTGCTCGATCGGCGCGACGTGATCATCGTGGCCTCGGTCTCCTGCATCTACGGCCTGGGCAGCCCCAGCAATTACTCCGAGATGGCACTGCCGATCCGGGTCGGCGACAGCCTGCGGCGGGACGATCTGCTGCGGCGCCTGACGCAGATGCAATACAGCCGCAACAACCTCGATTTTCGCCGCGGGACCTTCCGGGCGCGCGGCGATGTGATCGAGGTCTTCCCGGCCTACGAAGAGGATAAGGTGATCCGCTTCGAGCTGTTCGGCGACGAGATCGAAGCGATCCTGGAGGTCGATCCGCT
>JBIKLM010000565.1:0-2617 GCA_044359835.1 Planctomycetota bacterium | reverse complement strand
ACCCAGCTTCTGCACCTTGAACCAGCGCTGGGGCCCGCCCTTGAACGTGTTGAAGGCGATCGCCACGAACAGGCACGACATCAAGCTGGCGAACCAGTAGGAGCGGTAGATCCGGTTCAGCTCGAAGCGCGTCGAAAAATCGAAGAATGCGCGCAGCTTGCGGTCGTTGCGCTCGGCGAACTCCTCGATCAGCTGACCCTTCTGCTGGCCGGCGATCGCCGCGCGCATCTGCTTCTCGGTGTTCTTGGCCTCCTCGCTGCCGTAGCGATCGGCGCGCCGCTCGAGGCCGGCCACCGCCTGGGGCGGGATCTCGCCCTCGGGCATGCCGAAGCCGTACAGGTGCAGCAGGTGCCAGAGGAAATAGCTCTGGGCGAAGCGGAACTGCTGATAGTGCTGCTCGTAATTGGAGCGCGGCGCATCGGCCGCCATCACGCGCGCATCCGGATCGTCGACCGGGTCGATCTGCGGGATCATGACCCCCGCGGCCACCGCCAGCAGCGACAGGCTGACGGTCACGACGCCGGTGTGCATGGCGGTGAAGTAGCGCTTGACCGCGGCCCAGTTGGACCAGGTCCAGACCGCGCTGGCCGCCAAGAACAAGCCCAGCAGCGCCGGCCGCAGGGCCCCGCCGGGGCCCTTGGAGAGGGCCTCGATGTAGACGCCGGGGCTCAGCAGCGCGAGCGGACCGCCGGCGATATAGGCGCCCTTGCCGGCCATGAAGGCCGGCCGCAGCAGGGCGATCAGCGCCTGACCCGAGAAGGTCAGCACCGAGAGCACGGCCAGGGAGCTCAGGAAGCCCCAGCGGAACGGCGTCCGCTTGGCGGGGTCGGCCGCCGCGGCGTTCGGAGGCGGGGCGGGGTTGGCTTGCGCTTGCATCGGGGCTCTATCTCGACCGGTCGGACCCCGGGGAGTACGGGGCCGGGGCGGGCGTGGAAAGATCTTCGGCTGATCCCCGCTCGAGACCGCTCGGGCGTGCCCTGGGTTCCCCCCGGGGGGGCCGGCTCGGGGCCGATTGGGGAGGCTTTGGGACACCAAGCCTCGGTAGTTGTCCGGGACGCAGGCGAGGAGGCGTGGCCGGGGAAGGCTGAAGGGGAACGCCAGCTTGGGCTCCAGGGTCCCCGGAATCCCTGCGGTTTCGGGTCGCACGGGCCGCGATTGGCGCCGGGCGGCGAGGCCAGGCCCCCGCAGCGGGCCCGGATCCTGACTGCGGCGCTGCGCCCGGATCGTCCGCGCCAGCGACCGATCGGCCGCCAGCGGGTCGCGGGCCGGCGCCGGCGCGAAGGCTTTCGAGATCTCTGTGTCGGCCGCAGGACCTGGGGGCGGCCAGGCGCACCGAGCCCTGGCCGCGCGGATCCGGACCGAGGGGCCTCAAAAGCGCCGGCTCAGGACGAAGCCGCCGAGTTCCTCGAGGGCCCGGCGGGCGGGCGAGGCCGGCAGCCGCGCCAGGCGCGCGCGGGCGCGCTCCACGAGCTCGCGGGCGCGGGCCAGGGTCTGGCCCACCCCGGCCTCCAGGTCGCACTCGAGTCGCAGCCGCTCGAGCCGGCGCGAGCGCTCGCTCTCCGGCCCGGCGAACAGGTTGCGGATGCGCTCCTGGGCCCGCGGGCTGGCGGCCCGGTAGGCCTGGATCAGGGGCAGGGTCAACTTGCCGTCCTGCGCATCGATGCCGGCCGTCTTGCCCAGCTCGCCTTCGCTGCCGACCAGGTCGAGGCAGTCGTCGACCAGCTGGAAGGCCAGCCCGATCTCGTGTCCGAAGCGCTCGAACTCGGCCGCCAGGGCGGGATCGCCCTCGGGATAGAGGGCGCCCAGCTCGGCGGCGGAGGCATACAGGCTGGCGGTCTTGGCGGCGGCGATCGCCTCCACATCCTCGGGCCGGCTGGAGAAGTCGTAGCGCCGGGCGCTCTGTTCGATCTCGCCCACGCACAGCCTCTGGGTCGTGCGCGCCAGGGTTCGGCTGCAGAGCCTGGACGAGAGCTCGGTCGAGAGGGCGAAGGCGCGCGCGTAGATGAAGTCCCCGAGCAACACCGCCACCTGGTTGTCCCAGCGGTGGTTGACGCTGGCCACCCGGCGGCGCACCGAGGCGCCGTCGAGGATGTCGTCGTGCACCAACGTCGCCAGGTGGATCAGCTCGACCACGGCGGCCACCTCGGGCAATTCGCCGCTCGGGTTGCCGGTGGCCTGACCCGCCAGCAACACCAGCGCCCCGCGCAGCTGCTTGCCGCGGAAGCGGCCCGCGTGGGCGGTCATGTCCGCCACCGCCGGCGAGCGCTCCTCCAGGGTCGCCGAGATCACCGCGCGCATGCGCTCGAGGCCGGGCTGCACCGGGGCGAGCAGGCTGGCCAACTCGATTCCCTGACTCATGCCGACAGCTCCCGGCCCGTGGGGGCCGCATCCAAGGCGCGCAGGTCCTCGGGAGTGTTCAGATTGAAAACCGCCCGCCCGCGCGGGCCGATCAGGGGCAGCAGGGTCAGCCGCGGCCGGCGGGCCGGGCCCACCTCGGGGCGCCAATCCTGCTGGGCCCAGGCCAGGACCCGGCGCTCGCCCACCTCGAGGGCCGCCCGGCAGGCGGTCCAGAGCCCGGAGCGGTAGACCCCACAGAGGGGCTCGGGCAGGAGCGCCT
>JBIKLM010000564.1:0-2621 GCA_044359835.1 Planctomycetota bacterium | reverse complement strand
CGCCGCTCCCAGGTGGCCGGCGCGGGTCAACACGAACGGCCGCTCGCCCGGCCGGGCCGCCAGGGCGCCCTGGCGCGTGGCCTCGGCCATCCATTGCCCGTAGAGGTTGTGGAAGCGCCCGTGGCTGCCGCCGGACAGGCCCCGGTGCCGGGCCCGCGGGCTGAGCGTCTTGGTCGGCGTGCGGAACACGGCCGGCTCGTTCATGTCGCACCACAGGCCGTCGAGCGGCGTGCGCGCCAGCAGCTCGCGCACCAGGCCGGCCCACCAGGCGCGCGTCTCGGCGCGGCTGAAGTCGGGGAAGTGGCACAGGCCCGGCCAGACCCGCCCGGTCGCGGGCCGGCCGTCCTCGAGGGTCACGAAGTGGTCGCCGGCCAGGCCCTCTGCATAAACCGAATAATCCGCGGCGAGGGCCACGCCAGGGTCGAGGATCGCCACCGTGCGCACGCCCTGCGCGCGCAGCTCGGCCAGCAGCCCGGCCGGATCGGGGAAACGCTGCTCGGACCAGGTGAACACGCGCCAGCGGTCCATGTAGTCGATGTCGAACCAGATCGCCGCCAACGGCAGGTTCCGGCGCTTGAACTCGCCCACCACGCGGCGCACTTCGTCGGCGCTCTCGTAGGACCAGCGGCATTGGTGGTAGCCGAGGGCCCACTCGGGCGGCTCGGCGGGCAGCCCGATCAGTTCGCTGAGCGCCTGGGTCACCGCCTGGGGGCTCGGGCCCTCGATGCGATAGAGCTCGAAGGGCGCGCCTTCGAAGGCGAATTCGACGCCGTCCTTCAGGACCTGCACCAGGCCGCGCTCCGGCGTGGCCGCCAGCAGGCCCAGGGCGCGGCCGTCCGGGAGCAGCACCAGCAGGTAGGGGTGCGATTGGTACAGGGACGGCGAGTGCTCGCCGAAGGCCCAGGCGTCGGTGTTCCACAGCGTCGCGTTGCGGCCGATGCGCGCCAGGGGCGCGGCCACCTCGCCGAGCCCGAAGGCCTGGCTGCCGAGGGGCCAGGCCACCTGCACGCGCATGGTCTGGCCGTCGTGCTCGAAGGCGCGCCGGGCCTCGGCGCTGAGCGCCGCCAGGGGCCGGCGGGCCGGCCGCTCCGCCAGCACGCCGTCCTGCGCGGGCGGGCGCTCGCCGCGCTCGGTCTCCGGCTCGAACACGGTCACGCTGCAGCCCAAGGCCGCGGCGCGCGGGCACTCGGCGCGGTGGCTGTGCACGGCGCGGATGCCGTAGCCTTCGATCGGCAGCTCCACCAGGCGGCCGCCGTTGCCTTGGTCGGTGGGGCGCGGGGGGAGCGCTGCGCTGTGGCCGTTCATGGCGCGCAGGATAGCGGCCGCGGCCGCCGGCGGCCCAGGGTCGCGCGGCCCGGGCGGCTTGGCGGCTCGGACCCGCTGCGCCCGGTTTTTCGACCCGCTCGCCTGGTTTCGGTCGGTCAGCTCCGGACGCGGTTCGTCTCGAGCAGCTCCATGTCGAAGATCAGCTCGCCGCCGACCCGCACCTGATAGCGCACCGGCGATCCGGCGCTGTGCTTGGCGAACCAGAAGCTGTTCTCCGCCGCCGGCTGATCGGCCTGCTCGGAGGGCTCCACGAAGCGATACAGCCAGCAGTCGAAGCGCCCGGCGCCGACCTGGATCGATTCCTCGCGGATCTCGGTGACCCCGGCGGGGAACGAGGCGTGGTCGCGCAGCTCGTCCCAGCCGAAGCGCGCGCGGGTTTCGCGGCTGGCCTCGGGGCTGCCCTCGATCCATTCGTTGTTGACCAGGGCGCAGCCGTTTTCGTCGCACAGCTCCCAGGTCGTGCGCCGGGTCAGCGTGGCTTGGCCCGCGGCGGCCACGCGATAGACCGTGAAGGTGCCGACCGGGTGGGCGGCGCGCATCTCTTCGGCCGTGTAGGGCTGGGGAGCGATCTCGATGCCGGCCGCCGTCTCCAGCGGAGCTTGCTTGGGTTCGCTGCGGCAGCCCGAGAGGGCCAGCGGCAAGAGCAGCAGCGGCAGGAGAGACAGGCGCAGCGGGAGGAGGTGGGCCATGCCGGCAGCCTAGCGGCGCGCCCGGCGGAGCCGATCGCCGGCCGGCCGGGTGGCCCGAGCGGCGCGCGGGTCCGCCCCGCGCCGTGCCTCCGGGAGGAGCCGGGAGTGCCCTGGGGCGACCCCGGCGTGCTGGCTCGGCCTGGGAGTGCCAAGGCGCGTGCCCCGCGGGTCCCGGGGGGCTGCCCAGGGGCCCTCCGCTCGGGGAGAATCTCGGGCCTTGCGCCGTCCCGCTTCCCGCCCCGTCCCGCCCCCGCCCCCATGCGACTCACCCCGGCGCTCCTGCTGCTGCTGGCCGGCCCCCTGGCCACCCTCTCCGCCCAGGCGCCCCCCGGCTACTACGCGGGGGTCGACACCTCGAGCGGCGCGGCCCTGCGCGCCAGCCTGCACGCGCTGATCGACGACCATCAGCGTTTCCCGTTCACGTCCACCTCCACGGACACCTGGGACATCCTCGAGGCCGCCGACACCAATCCCGCCGACCCTGGCACGATCCTAGACCTGTACCGCAACGCGGCCTACCCGAAAGCCGGGGGCGGCAATTCGTTCTACGACCGCGAGCACAGCTGGCCCTCGAGCTACGGCTTCCCCAACGACAATGCCAGCAAC
>JBIKLM010000136.1:0-9650 GCA_044359835.1 Planctomycetota bacterium | reverse complement strand
CGAGCCGGCCTTCCGCTTCGAGCCCAGCGTGGCCGAAGCCGTGATCGAAGCCTGGCTCGCCGAGGCGGATGTCGAGGTCTGGCGCGGCGTGGAATTGGCCGGCGTCGAGCTGGCGCAAGGCGCCCTCGCGGGGGGCGCGCTCCTCGGCCAGCGCCTGGCGGAGGTGCGGCTGACCGATGGACGGCGCCTCGCGCCGCGCTTCGCGGTCGACGCCTCCTACGAAGGCGATCTGCTGGCCCTGTGCGGGCTGCCCTTCCGGATCGGCCGCGAATCCGCCAGCGAATACGGCGAAAGCCTGGCCGGGAGCCAGCTCGGGCGCGCGGCCTTCCACCAGTTCCAGCGGCCGGTGGATCCCTACCTCATCCCGGGCGATCCGAAGAGCGGACTGCTGCCCGAGCTCGAAGCGCACGAGTCCCCGCGGGAGGGCGCCGGAGATGCGCACCTGCAGGCCTTCTGCTTCCGGCTGTGCCTGACCCAGCAGGAGGACAACCGCCTGCCCTTCCGCGCGCCGCCCGGCTACGACCCGGCGCGCTACGAGCTCTTGCTGCGCTGGTTCGAATCGGGCAATGACTGGCTGCCGCTGCACCCGGTGGAGCTGCCGGGCGGCAAGACCGACACCAACAACAACGGCCCGCTGTCGAGCGACTGGATCGGCGGCAACCGCGGCTGGCTCGCGGCCGATTCGAAGGGCCGCGAGGCGATCGCCGCGGCCCATCGCGCTTGGCAGGAGGGCCTGCTCTGGACCCTGGTCAGCCACCCGCGCGTGCCGGCCAAGGTGCGCGCGGAAGCGGCGAGTTTCGGCCACGCGCGCGACGAATTCGTCGACAACGGGAATTGGCCCTACCGCTTGTACGTGCGCGAGGGGCGCCGCCTGGTGGGCGACCTGGTGATGACCGAAGCCCATTGCCGCGGGCTGGCCGTGGCCCCCGAGCCGATCGCCCTGGCGGCCTACACCATGGACAGCCACCACGTGCGGCGGCTGGTGCTGGACGGCCGCGTCTGGAACGAAGGCGACGTGCAGGTGGGCGGGTTTCCCCCCTACCCGATCGGCTACCGCGCGATCCTGCCGCCGCGCGGGACGATCCACAACCTGGCGGTGCCCGTGTGCCTTTCGGCGACCCACATGGCCTACGGCTCGATCCGCATGGAGCCGGTGTTCTGGTGCCTGGGGCATGCGGCCGGCGCCGCGGTCGCGCTGGCGGCCCGGGGCGGCGGGGACCTGCACCAGGTCGAACAGGCCGAGCTGCGCGCGCTGCTCGAGGCGGAGGGCGCCGCGCTCGAATACGAGGGGCCGCCCGCGGCGCTCGGCCGCGATCCCGCCGCGCTGGGCGGCTTCGTGCTGGACGACAGCGCGGCCCGCTGGATCGGCCCCTGGGCCGAAAGCCGCAGCGGGACGCCCTTCGTGGGCCAGGGCTATCGCCACGACAACGCCAGCGGCGATGGCCGCGCGGCGATCTTCGCACTCGATCTGCCCGCGGGGGAGTTCGAGCTGGAGCTCTGCTATCCGGCCGCCTCCAATCGGGCCAGCGCCGTCCCGATCGAGATCCAGATCCCCGCTGCTGCGGGCGCGCCGGGCCCGCTGCGAGAGCTGAGCCTCGATCAGCGCCGCGGGGCTCCGCGCGGCGAGCTCCACTGGGCCAGCCTGGGCCGCGTGAGCCTGGCCGCGCCGGGCCAGGTGCGCGTGACCGTGGGCGGCCGCCCGGTGGCCGGCCACGTGGTCGTCGACGCCCTGCGGGCGCGGCCCGCCGGGTCCCAGCCGGCCGAAAAGTGAGACGCGGCGGCCGCCGCGGGCCTGGGAACGGGTCCCAGCGGCGCTCCCGGGAGCCGACCTTCGGAAGCAACTGCAGAATCGAATTCGAGCGGCGTCTTCCAGGCCCCCACGGGATGGCCCGGGCTGCCGCTCCCGGCTCGCGCCGGCTCCGAGACCTTCCACAGGAGTGCCCATGCTGATCTTGTCCCCTTGGCTGGCCGTTTGCCTGCCGGCGCTGCAAACAGCGCCCGACAGCGGCGTGCCGTCGACCCCCGCGGCGAACCGCGCGGCGGTGTCGTTCCATGCGCCGGTGCGTCTCTCCGCCGCCGATGGCCCGCTGGCGGTCGAGACCCCCGGCTACGCGGCTCCGACCTGGTACGACCTGGACGGCGACGGCCTGCGCGACCTGATCGTGGGCCAATTCAAGAACGGTCAGCTCAAGGTCTATCGGCAGCTCGGGCGCGGCGAAACGGGCCTGCCGCGCTTGGCCGAAGGCACCTGGCTGCAAGCGGGCGGCGAGGTCGCCCAGGTGCCCGGCGTCTGGTGATGCACCTCCTCGACTCCACAGTTCGTGGATGTCACCGGCGACGGGAAAATCGATCTGCTCTCCGGCTGCTATTCGGACCACGATCCGATGGCCGGCCTGTTCCAGGTGCTCAAGGGAAGCGCCGAAGGCTTCGCCAAAGCCGAACCCCTGCAGGGCGCGAACGGCAACCCCCTGATCCTGCCTTTCGCGGATGACGACGCGGAGGACGATGAAGACGGCGGCGACATCATCGACCGGATCTGCACGCGCCCCAGCGCCGCCGACCTCGACGGCGACGGCCAGCTCGACCTGGTGATCGGCAACTTCCGCGGCCAATTCGCGTTCTGGCGCGGCAGCGCTGCGGGCCGCTTCGCCGCCGCGCCCACCTGGCTCACGTCCAGCGATGGCGCCCGCTTGGCCGTCGGCTTCCACGGCGACCCCTGCCTGGTCGATTGGGACCAGGACGGCGACCTGGACATCGTGTCCGGCAGCAGCGGCGGCGAGATCTCGCTGGCGCTCAATCGGGGCAACCCCAGGGAACCCCGCTTCGAGGCCTTCGCGGAGATCTATCCGGCTCCCAAGCAAGAGCCCGAGGAGGTCATGCCCGACGACCGCCACATCCAGCGCCCGGCCAGCTCGACGCGCGTGTGGGCCGACGACATCGACGGCGACGGCAAGCTCGATCTCCTGGTCGGCGACCAGTTCACCCTGCGCGTCCCCGCCCCTGGGATCACCCTGGAGCGCGCCAAGGCCGCCCAGCAGGAGTTCAACACCGCCACGGCGGCCCTGCAGGAGATCTTCGCCGACCTGGACCCGACCGATGAAGCCGCGCAGGCCGCGGCCTCCAAGGCCTGGAGCGAAGGCTACAACGCGGCCCGCAAGGCCCGCGCCCCCTTCGTCGACGAGCGCGTGACCGGCACCGTCTGGCTGCTGCGCCAGAAGTGACCGGCGGCCGCGCAGACGGCGCTGACCGGGGATCAGCGCGGGCTGGGCCCGAGTCGCGCGACCGACCGGCGCCCAGTCTCGAGGCCTCCTCGGGAGGCGGCCAGGCCTGGGATCTCCGCGGCGCGGGGATCCCAGGCTCCTGTCGAGGGGCCTAGGTGCCCAGAAAAACTCGCCGGGCGCCGGCAGGGCCGGAAGCTGTACGGCCGGAAGCTGTACGGCCGGAAGCTGTACGGCCGGAAGCTGTACGGCCGGAAGCTGTACGGCCGGAAGCTGTACGGGCCGGTAGCTGCGCGGCTGGAAGCGGTGCGGGTGAAGGCTGGACCGCTGGAGGCGCGCGGGCCGGCGGGGAGCCGGCCAGGGCGGAAGCGGGCCGCGCGTGGCCGATCAGGCGGCCTGCACGGCGCGCAGCATGCCGTCCAGGCGCAGGTCGAGGTTGTGGCGGTCCTGCACGGCGCGGCGGCCGCGCTCGCCGATCTGGCGGCACAGTTCCGGGCGCGCCAGATAGGAGTTGAGCTTGTCGCGCAGCTCCTCGAGGCTCGCGTAGGTCTCGAGTTCGTCGCCCGGTTGGAACAGGCGCCGCAATTCGGGCGAATCCTCGGTCAAGCAGAAACCGCCGCAGGCCAACACGTCGAAGACGCGCATGGTGACGATGTCCTGCTGGTAGATGCGGCCCACGTCCAGGTTGACGCTGGCGTTGGAATAGACCTTGTTGAGCTCGAAGCGGTGCCCGGCGCCGCCCTTCCAGCGCACTCCGAATTCGGCGGTGGCTTTCCAGCCCTCGTCGCCCCACACGTCCATGCCGAAGTCCGCGCAGGCCGCCACGGTCAGGATGCGCTTCTCGGAGGCGGCCAGATCGCACAGCAGCTTGTCCGCGGACAGGCCCGGCCGACGCTTCCGCAGGGCCGCCAGCACGTCCGAGAAGTGCTCCTCGAGGTCGCGGCCGAGGCGATAGCGACGCGGCTCGTCGCGCTGCACGGCCAGCAGGCGCTCCAGCTCGGCGGCGCCCTGCTCGCGCGGCGCCCGGCGCAGCTCGGCCACCAGGTCGAGGAACACGCGCTTTTGCTCGCGCGCCGTGGCGACCATCGAGGCGCCCACGAAACTGACCGGCGAGCGGTACTTGAGCGCTTCCGGGCCGATCACCTTGGTCGGGCCCCGCGCGCAGGTGTCGGCCGCCAAGGGCAGGTGCGAGACGTGGCCAAAGCCGGCGCGGCGGAAGGATTCGACGTGGGCCTGGCGGTAGGTGAAGATGCGCGCGCTGGGCGCCGGGCGGGTCAACGGCCGCAGGTCGTCGAGGGCCGGGTCCACCTCCCAGCACAGCAGCGGCACAGCTTCGGCTTCGCAAAACTCCGCCAGGCCGTGGGTGTAGTTGATCGCCGCGACCAGGGCGGGACGCGCGCTGCGCGCGGCGAAACACAGTTCCTCGACCGACAGGCGCTCGATGTCGAGGGTGTAGATCGAATAGCCGCGGCGGCGCAGGGCGGCGGCGAGCTGATCGACGAACAGGGCGCCTTCGACCAGGAACGCGGTGCGCTCCTCGGCGCCCTTCTCGAGCAGCCAGAGCTCGCGCTCGTAGACCGCGCCGAGCAGCGGGTGGGCCAACAGGGGTCCGTCGAGGGGCGTTTTGGAGAGCGCGAGCAGGTCGATGCCCAGGCCGAGCTCGAGCCGGCCGTCCGCGAGGGGCGCCGCCAGATCGAGGCGCCCCAGGCAGTGCCGCAGGAGCAGGGGGTCGCGCTCGTAGCCGATCCAGCGCCGCTCGGGCTCGCGCGCCAGGGCGGCGGCCAGGGGCTCGCCGAGGCCCAGCCCGAAGACCATGCCGGGGGCGTCGGCGCGCGTCGGGCGGCGCCGCAGGACCCCGGCGCGCGCCGGCCCCGAGAGATCCAAGCGGCGCCATTGGCGCTGATGCTCGAGCAGCACGGCGTCGTCGGCCTCGCTGCGCAGATGGCCGTCCCCCACGGGCCAGCACAGGCGCTCGGCCAAGCGGGGCTGCCGGCGCGCCAGGGCGGCCAGGTTGCGCTCGAGGCGCGGGAGCTGGAATTGGGTCGGCCGATCCAAGGGGGAGACCTCCGGGAGATGGCCGATCGGCCGGGGGGGCGGCCCCGGGAGAGCGCCGGGGGCGCCGGCGCCCCGGACCCGGGAATGCCCCGGGGTAAACTCGGCCCCATGAGCCCTGCTGCGCCCCGGATCGGGGTCCTGACCATCTCCGACCGCGCCAGCCGCGGGGTCTACGAGGACCTCTCCGGCCCGGCCATCGAGGCCGCCCTGCGGGACTATCTGGCGACCCCCTGCGACTACCTCCGCCAGGTGATCCCGGACGAGCAGCCGCTGATCGAAGCGGCCTTCCGGAGCTTCGCCGAGCAGGGCTGCGCGCTGGTCTGCTCGACCGGCGGCACGGGACCGGCGGCCCGCGATGTGACCCCGGAGGCGATCGAGGCCCTGGCGGACAAGCTGCTGCCGGGCTTCGGCGAGGCCATGCGCCGGGCCTCCCTGGAGAGCGGTGTGCCGACGGCGATCCTGTCGCGCCAGACCGCCGGCACCCTCGGGCGCACCCTGATCGTGACCCTGCCGGGCAAACCGGCGGCCATCCGGGTGTGCCTGGACGCGGTCTTCCCGGCGATCCCCTATTGCATCGACCTGCTCGGCGGGCCGCGCCTCGAGGGCAACCCGGCGGTCGTGCAGGTCTTCCGCCCGAAGGGCGCCTGAGGAGGCCCCCTTGGCCAGCGACCAAAACGACCTGCGGCCGGCCTGGCTGCCCGCGGAAGCCCCCCATCGGGCGGGCTGCGGGCCGGCGCCGGGCCAGCCGGCCAAACCGCGCTCGCGCATGGGCCGCTGGCGCGCCCTGGTGCTGCTCTTGGTGCACCTGGCGATCGCCGCGCGCATCGCCCACTGGAAGCTGACCGGCAGCGCGATCACGCCGCTCGAGCCTTCCGAGGCCGGCCTGGCCGCCAGCGAAGGCCTGCTGACCGCGGGCTTCTTCTTCTTCCTGCTGCTGATCCTCTCGACGCTGGTGCTGGGGCGCTGGTTCTGCGGCTGGGGCTGCCATGTGGTGGCCCTCCAGGACGCCTGCGGGGCCCTGCTCGCGCGGCTCGGCCTGCGGCCGCGCCCGCTGCGCGCGCGCCTGTTGGTCTGGATCCCGGCCGTGGCCGCCCTCGAGCTGTTCTTGGCGCCGGCCCTGCTGCGCCTGTGGCGCGGCGAGCCCTGGCCGAGCCTGCGCGTGCACCTGGTCACCGAGGACTTCTGGGCGCGCTTCCCGGGCCCGGCGGTGGCGCTCCTGACCCTGGCCGTGTGCGGCGGCGTCTGCGTGTGGGCCCTCGGGAACAAGGGTTTTTGCACCTACGCCTGCCCCTACGGAGCCCTGTTCGGCTTCGCGGACCGCTTCGCCCCGGGCCGCATCCGTGTCACCGATGCCTGCGAAGGCTGCGGGCATTGCACGGCGGTGTGCAGCAGCAACGTGCGCGTGCACCAGGAGGTGCGCCGCTTCGGCATGGTCGTCGATGCGGGCTGCATGAAGTGCCTCGATTGCGTCTCCGCCTGCCCCAAGGAGGCGCTCTATTTCGGCTTCGGCAAGCTGCCCGACCGGAGCCAGCGCCGCGCGGCGGAGCCCAAGCGCTTCGACTTCAGCCTGGCCGAGGAGCTGTGCATGCTGGGGCTGTTCGTCGCGGCTCTGTATGCCTTCCGCAACCTCTATGGGCGCGTTCCGTTCCTGCTGGCCCTGGCCCTGGCCAGCCTGACCGCCCTGGGCCTGGCGCTGCTCTGGCGGCTGGCGCGGCGCGCCGATCTGCGCTTCCAACACCTGACCTTGAAGCGCTCGGGGCGCCTGGCCCCGGCCGGCTTCGCGGCGATCCTGCCGCTGCTCGGCTGGCCCGCGTTCAGCCTGCACTCGGGGCTGCTGCAGTACGAGGCCCGCGAGGGCCAGCGCCTGCTGATCGAAGCCGGAAAGGCCGAGGGCGCCGCGCGCCGCGCGCTGGTCGAGCGGGCCGGCGAGCGGCTGCTGGCCGTCGATGCACGGCGGCTGCTCTCGGTGCCCGACCTGCAGCACCAGCTGGGGGCCATCGAGCTCGAGCTGGGCCGCCCCGAGAGCGCCCTGGCGCGCCTCGAGAGCGCCCGGCTGGAGGCGCCGCGCTCCCTGGCCGTGCTCGACAAGCTGGCCGGCGCCCAGGCCGCCCTGGGGCGCGAGCGCGAGCTCGAGTTGAGCATGGCGCGCGGCCTGGCGCTGCTGGCCGGCGGCGATGGGGCCCGGGCCGAGCAGCAGGCCCAAAGCCTGGCCAACCGCGCCATCGAGGCGCTCGCCGCCCACCCCGGCGCCGAGGAACCGCGCCTGCTGCTGTGCTGGATCCAGGCCCTGCTGGGCGACCTCGCCACGGCGCGCGACAACGCCGCCCGCCGCGCGAGCGACGTCCACAGCGCCGACTGGGCCGAGCTGCAGCGCTTCCTCGACGAGCGCAGCGGGCCGCGCTGACCCAGGGTCGAGCACCGAGCGACTCGGGCTCTGCCCGAGTCGCGACACATGCCCAGCAGCTCCCCAAATGCACGGGGGCCGCGGCGAGCGGCCCCCGTCGGTCTGGGCCACCCGAGGCGGCCCGCTGGGGCGGGCCCTTCGGCCCGCCCTCTGATCACAAGCAGCCGATCGCCGAGCCCAGGCGCACGCGCAGGCCGTTGCTGAGTTCGGCGACGCCGAGCAGCGGGCCGCCGCCGCTGGGCACCACCAGGGCCTGCAGCTCGAAGGTCAGCCCGGAGAAAGCCGGGTTGCTGGGGATCGGGAAGGGGAAGGCCAGCGCGCCGCTGGCGTTGCTGACGGCGCTGCCGTAGGTCAGGATCTCGGCGCCGAAATTGCCGCCCAGGTGCACCACGCAGGCGCCGCCCAGGGCCAGGTTGCCGGCCAGCGGGCTGCCGTACAGCACGGCGGGCGCGTTGGCGCTCAGACCCTGGCCGAGCACCTGGAAGCTGGCGTTGCCGAGGGTCGGTTGGGCGCTGGCGCGCAGCACGCCCGGGGCCCCGTTGGCGCAACCCAGGCCGGTCTGCAGCGTGTAGCTGTTGCCGGGCACGCTGGTCGCGACCTGGAAGCTGGCCGCGCCGGGCCCGGGCAGCAGAGCTCCGAGCGTCGTGCTGCCGCTGGTGGGCGCGCTCGGCGAATCGAACCAGAAGTTGAAGATCTGGTTCCAGGCCAGGCCGTTGCCGTTCGAGGCGAACACCAGCTGGTTGCCCTGGATCGAAGGCGTCCAGTCGTTGGAGCCCACGAAATCGACGTCCTTGAAGCCGGGGTTCAGGATCTCGGTGCCCGGGCAGATCGGGAGGCGCAGGTCGCCGACCTGGCGATGGCTGTCGCGGTTGTGCAGGGCGTATTCGTAGTGGTACAGGCCGTTGACCGGGCCGGTGACCTTGACCGCCACGTAGACGCGGCCGTCGCTGGTGCCGTTGGTGGCGGAGGTGACCGTGGCGCCGGTCCAGCGGTTGAGCACGGTGCCGGCGGTCAGGGCGCCGCCGTTGCTGAAGTTCCACTTGCTGCCAGACCAGGTCGGGTTGGTCGGGCGCGAGCCGATGTTGTTGTTGCGGTTGGCCTCCGGCTCGCCACGGATCACGTAGTGCGAGGCGTAGAAGAAGCTCGCCCCCGGCTTGTTGAGTTCGGCGTCCGGCACGCGCACGCGGTTGCCGATCGGCCCGAGGCTCTGGGACTGGCCCAGAGAGTAGGAGCGCTGGGAATCGCAATCGAAGGGCGGCGTCGGGGTCAGGCCCTTGTCGAAGAACGAGCAGGTCGCCTCCCACTCGCCGAGCCAGGCGTTGATCTCCTGCGGCGGCCCCAGGTAGAAGTTGTCCGCGTTGTTCTGGATGGCGTAGGTGTCCGAGCAGCCGACGCCCAGGAAGTTGCCCGAGCTCGGGTTCTGGCAGGGGGTGCACTGGCTGTTCGAGAGCGCGAAGAAGCCGTGCTTGACGAAGCTGTAGTCGCTGACCTGGACGATGCGCGTCGCGCCCGGTTCCTGGCGCACCAGCATGAAGCCGATCAAGGGGTGGTTCTCCTGCATCGGCGGCAGCCAGGGCACGTTGACGCTGCCCAGGTTGCAGGAGGTGGTGGCCATGGCCACCGCGTTGAGTCCGGTCGGGAAGGTGCCCGAGCGGTTGACGGCTTGCAGGCCCTCCAGGATGCCCAGCGACACGTCGGTGCCCGGGATCAGGTTGGATTGGGCGAGGGCCGGGAGGCTGGAGCAGGCGAGCGCCAACCAGGTCAGCAGACGTTTCATTCGGTCGGGTGGGGAAGGGGTCGCGGTGTGAGGGCCTGGGCGGCCGGTCGAGGGCCCTGCGCGGCCTCGGGGAGGGAGCAGGGCGGGGCCGGCGGAGGGGGGGCCTGGGGTCGGGGGACCCGTCGTGGGGTCCTAGACCGCTCCGGCGGAGCGGGAGCGGACCTGGCGGCGGGCCAGATCCGGGGTCGGGGTTGGT
>JBIKLM010000135.1:0-9655 GCA_044359835.1 Planctomycetota bacterium | reverse complement strand
ACAGCCTGACCCTGCTGGCCGACGGCCGCGTGCTGATCGCCGGCGGGTCGGTCGACGACGCCACGGGGGCCGCGCTGCCGGGCGACAAGCTGATCCTGTTCCGGCCCAGCGACCAGAGCTTCACCCTCAGCGCCGCGACCCTGAGCCATCCGCGCTCGGCCCACACGGCCACGCGCCTGGCCGACGGCCGCGTGCTGTTCCTGGGCGGCAGCGACGACCTGGGCGCCGCGCGCAACACCGGCGACCTGTACGACCCGGTCAGCGACAGCCTGGTGGCGATCGCGCCGATGGCCGTGCCGCGCGTGGGCCACACGGCCACGCTGCTCGCCGACGGGCGCGTGTTCGTGGCCGGCGGCATCACCGCGATCAACGGCGCCGACCCGATCGCGTCGATCAACTCGATCACCAACAACACCCAGCGCTACAGCCCCGCCCTGGGCACCTGGAGCAGCGCGCCGAACCTGCCCCTGCCGCGCGCCGGACACGCCGCCAGCCGCCTGGTCGACGGCCGCGTGCTGCTGAGCGGCGGCCTCGAGGTGGCCTCCCTGTTCGGCATCCCCCTGCCGAGCTTCTCGCGGGACTGCCGCGCCTACCAGCCCAGCAACAACACCCTCCAAGACCTGCCGGACTTCACCGGCAATCGCACGCTGCACGCCCAGCTGACGCTCAGCGACGGCCGCGTGGTGGTGGCCGGCGGCGCCGACGGCAACCTGCTCACGCAGACCTTTTTCTCGCTCTCCAGCGTGTTCGTCTTCAACCCGGGCAGCAACTCCTGGAGCGCGGCGGGCAGTCTGCTGCAATCGCGGGCCTTCCACAGCCTGCACGAGCTCGAGGGCGGCCAGGTCCTGTGCGTCGGCGGCCTGGCCAGCGTGGACGTGATCAGCCTGTCCGGCAGCCCGGCCCAAGGGCTCGAGTTCGCGCCGCTCTCGATCGCCTCCTGGACCCAGCCCGGCAGCCTGCCCAAGGTCCGGCCCGGCCTGCAGTCGATCGCCATCGACGGGGGCGACCGCGTGCTGCTGATCGGCGGCCCGGCCGATCCGCTCGGCGGGACGGTCATCGGCGACCTGAGCGCCGAAACCGTGCAGCGTTGAGCGTTCAGGACCGCAGCGGCGCGGGCTCGGCCCGGGCCGCTGCGGCCGGCGAGCCTGCGCAGGCGCGCGAGCGCCTGCCAGGAGGCCGGCGCAGCGCCGGTCCGCGCCGCGCGGGCCTTCAGGGCGCCAGGGAAATCTCGAGCTCCAGCGCCCCGTCCGCGGGCGCCTCGAGCGCTACGCGCCGCATCCGGCCGAGGCCCGGAAAGCTCGCCGGAGGCAGCAGCAGCACCTCGCCCGATCCGGCCGGCAAGCGCTCGAATCGGAAGCGACCCTGCTCGTCGCTGGCGGTTTCGATCGGCCGCGCCAGCCCAGGTTGGATGTAGCGCAGTTTTGCCCCGAGCAGCGCTCGGCCGTGGACGTCGCGGCAGGTCCCCGTGAGCGACGAGAGCCCGGTCAGCACCAGCACGCCGAGTTCCAGGGCCTCGCCGGGGCCGAGGTCGAATTCGCGCGCTTCGAGCGACATCCAGGGCGCCTCCCGGGGCGCTCCGATGCGAGCGCGGCCCGGCGGCAGCCCGGAGAACTCGCAGCGCCCGTCCGTGCCGCTGAGGGCCTGGAATTCGAGGGCCACGGGCAGCGGCGGGCGGCCCGGGTCGTCCGGCGACGTCCAGGTCGCTGCGAGTTCGAGCTCCAGGGGCAGATCGGCCAGCGCCCGTCCGCGGCCGTCGACCAGCGAGAAACCGACCCGAGCCGCCGCCGGATCCGCGTCCGCCGGCTGCTCGCGGGCGGGGGCCGCGGGGCCCTGCTCCCAGGCCCGCCGGCGCGGCTCCGGGAGCGGGCTGCCGGCTTCGATCGCCGGCGGCGGGCGGAACGGCAGCGGGTCCTCCGCCGCCAGCCCGGGCCGGCCGGCGGCCAGGAACAGGCGGCCTCCCTCGGCCCGCGCCCAGAAGGGGCCCGCGCGGGCCGCCAGGAAGCTGAACTTCCCGTCTGCCTGGACCGCGATCCGCTGGGTCAACCACAGGGACCCGTGGCGTTCCTCGAGCTCGAGCTCGGCGGGACCGGGCGGTTCGAGCCGCCCGCTGCGCGCGGCGAGCGTGCCCGGCAGGTCCATCAGCGGGATCTCGTGCCGGCTGCCGGCGTCGAGGTCGAAGGGGCCCAGCCAGGCGGACCAGCCGCCTGCAAAACGGATGGCAAGTTCGCCGGGCGTCTCCTGGCGGGGCAGCTCCAGCAGGAAACGCCCGCCCGTTCCGCTGGGCTGGTCGGCAAGCCGTCCGGAAGCCCCCCAGGCCTCGATCGTGTGCACCTGACCGGCCGCCTGCGCCGGCAAGGCACCCGCCAGGCTGGCCACGCTGAGCGGCAGCCGAGGCAGCTCGATGGGCAGCGCAGCGGACGGCTCGACCGGCCCGGGCTGCGCCAGGGACGGGGCCCTCGGGCTGCTCGCCTGCCCCTCGGGGACCTTTCCCGGGGCGGCCCCTTGGAGCGGCTCGGCGGGCGTGCTTGGGGCGCGGTCGCTGCGGTCCGCCGCCCACAGGGCCAGCAGCGCCAGCAGGGCCGCGGCGAACAGGCCCAGCGCGGCGGCGGCCCGACGATTCAGCCGGCCGTGCATCGGGATGGCCCTGGGCGGTTCCGCGGACCGAAGGCCGCGGACGGAGCGGCTGTTCGCGCCCGCCGCTCGCAGCGCTTGGCCCCTGCCCGGCGGCCGGCATGGGCCGGCCGGGGCGCGCCCGTCCCGAGCGCCTGGCGGACGGCCGGATGGGCGCTCAATCGGAGGCGATGCGCAGGTCCTGCTGCAGCTCCTGGCCTTCGTAGAGTGTCACGTTGACCTGGCTGGTGGTCATGTCGGCGATCGACGCGAAGGGATTGGCCGCGTCCACCGGCCGCGTGGCGTGCAGGCGATAGCCACCGGGCTTGACGTTGCGGAAGTCGTAGGCGCCCGATTCGTTGGTGACCGTGTTGTAAAAGCCCACCGCTTCGGAGGTGGCGGTCAGGCCCACCGTGGCGCCCGCCAGGGGGCGCCCGGCCCCGTCGGTGACCCGCCCGCGCAAGCTGGACCCCAGATCGAGGCGGATCACGCCGAGGTCCGTGGGGGTCGAGCTGTCGGCCACGCGCACGTCCTTGCGGATCGTGCGCAAGAGGCCCGGGGAGGAGATCTGGATTTGGTACACGTCCGGCCACAGGTAGGGCAGCTCGAAGCGGCCCTCCTTGTCGGTGCGCACGCTGCGGTCCGTGGTCGTGCGGGGCGCGCCGGCGCCCAACAATCCGGCCAGGGGGTGATCGATGTAGGCGTTGTCGTAGGTGCGCACCTCGGCGCCCACGACCGGGTCGCCGGTCTGGCCGTTGACCACCACGCCGACCAGCCTGCCGCCGGTCGAGAGGAACACCTGGATGCCCGAAACCACCAGGCCCTGGGTGACCTCGAAGGGCGCCGAGTAGGTGGGCGCGTAGCCGTCGGATTGGATCTCGACCACGTAGGAGCCGCTGTCCAGTCCGCCGACCGCGTACTTGCCCTGGGGGTCGTTCTTGACGTCCTGCACCCCGACGCGGCGTCCGTACACGGGCGAATTCGGGATCACGGCGCGCACGATGGCCTGGAAGGTCGGCACGGGCTGACCGCTGGCCCGGTCGATCACCTGCCCTTCGACCGTGCCCTGCTGGATCATCTCGATCAGCACGTCCTGGGCGTCGGCCTCGATGCGGTTGAGCCGCCGCGTGCCCCAGCCGGGGGCCTCGACGATCAGCGAGTAGGTGCCCTCGGTGAGCTCCTGGATCACGAAGCTGCCGTCGGGCTTGGAGACCGCGCGGGCCTGGGAATTGACGCCCGAGTCGGACATGGCCGTCAGGCGCGCGCCGCCGATGCCCTGGCGCCCCGGGGTGACCACCTGACCGGCCATGCTCACGCCCGGCTGCAGGCGGAAGTCCCGCGACACGGTGGGCTGGGTGCCCACGTTGACGTCGTTGAAGGTCAGGGAGCCGAAGGTGGCCGCCGAAGCCGTGAGTGCGAACATGCCGGAGGGCACGTGATCGAAGCGATACAGGCCGGTGTCGTCGCTCTCGGCCGTGCGGGCGGTCACGCGCGCATCGTCCGGCGGCAGGGTCGAGAGCATCAGGTCCACCAGGCGCAGGCGGGCCTTGGGGATCGGCTGGCCGGTGTTGAAATCGCGCACGTAACCGAGCACCACGAAGCCCTCGTTGAGCACCAGGTCGCGGCGCAGCTCGCCGACCTCCGGGATGCGCACGGAGCTGACCTCGAGCGGCGCATAGTTCGGGTGGCTCGCGCTGATCATGTAGCCATCGCCCGGCTCCGCGCCGACCAAGCTGTACTCGCCCCGGGCGTTGCTGCGGGTGGTCCAGACCTTGGCCGGGTCGACCGGCCCCGCGGTCAAGATCTGCAGGGCCGCCAGGGGGGAGTTGCCGGCTCCTTTGCGAACCTGCAGGAGCGCGTCGGCGACCGGCTCGCCGCTCGGCCCGAAGACCGTGCCGAACAGGCGCCCCGTGAAGACCTGCTGGTCGCCGTTGAGCACCGTCCGGTCGGTCACCGGCAGGGCTTCGCGCACGGCCGGCTCCTCGGGGGTCTGGGCGCGCTCGCTGACGCCGCGCAGCTCGCTGCTCGGCCGGGCGGCCTCGCTGCCGCCGTCGACCTCGATCAGGGCGGCTCCCTCCGGTTCGGCCGGCTTCTGGCCGCCGCCGGAGAGCATCGCGAACACGAGGGCGCCCACGGCCAACAGGACCAGGGCAAGAACGACGTTGGGGCGCATGTCTCGGAGCGTGGGTGGGAAGCCGGACCGGACCAGGACGGCTGCGACGTTCGTTGCGTGCCTATCTTCCCCGGACGGGAGCGCGGCCGGGCGCGCCGTTTCCAAAACTGGGCCCTGGATCCGGGCGGGGCCGGCGGACGTCGCGGCTCGCAGGCTCTGGGGCCTGCCCATGGTCCGCCGGCGTGCTCGCCGGGCGGAGCGGGAACCGCGGGCCTGGCCCGCGTCGATGGCTCAGCTGCCCGCCCGCGCCCGCCGAACCGTCGGGCCGGGCCTCAAACCGCCGTGGCCGAAGCCTGGGCCTTGACCTTCTCGGGCTGCGGCCCGGGGATCAGGGACTCGAGGTAGATCTGGGAGCCCAGGAAGTACATCAGCACCAGCATCGGGAACTCGATCCGCCGGTAGGACTCGATGCGCGCCTGGCGGCCCAGACCCTCGGCCACCAAGCGGGCCATCTCGCCCGACTTGGGGGCGTACAGGGACCAGCCCATGCGCCAGCCTTCGATCGGCAGCATCGTGTAGGGCTTGGAACCGGTCGACAGGTCGATGCGCCGGCGGGCCGTGGTCCAGCGCAGGGACGAGCCCAGCCACTCGCGGCCGTCGGTCCAGACGCTGAATTGGCTGCGCAGGAGCCCCGGATCGCGCCGGAACGTCAGCACCTCGCCCTCCAGGGGCTTGTAGACGCCCTCGGTGACCATCGACAGCCCGCGCTTGATGCTGAGGGTGCCGAGCACCTTGCGGCCCGTGTCGGTGTCCTGGGAGAACTCGTGGGTGGTGTTCCAGAACCCACGCACCTGGACGTGGTAGACGGTTGCTTCGGCTTCCATGGGGGAGGGCGGCGGTGGGCCGGGACGCTGCTCCAGCGCCGATCGGCCCCGCGGGGCCAAGAAAGATACCTGCTCGAACCCGCGGTCGACGGCGGGAGCCCCGGGCTTCTTTACCGAACTGCCCCGGAATGTCGCCGGGAATCGATTTCCCGCCGAAAGTGCGCAGGGGCCCATGGGGCCGGGGGCCGCCCGGGCCGGCTTGCCTGCCGCCATGCGGGGGCCGCAAAGGCCGGGTCGCTCGGCCGGGCGTACCAGGCCTTGGCCGAGCTCGGGTTCCCTGGGCCGCGTGCCCGATCGAGCGCGGCGGGTGCCCGGAGCCTTGCACGGGCGAAGCTCCGGTCCCCTGGCGGTCGCACCCCGGGGCCGCTCCCGAAGGGCTCCCGGGAGCGTCGGCAGGCCGCCCAGCCGCCCGGTGTGCGGTCCCCGCAGGCCGGGGCGTGCTGCGGGGCCAGCGGCGGGCGCGCCCCAAGCTCGGCTCTCCCGCGCCCCGCCCGCTGGCCTCAACGGCTGGGCGCCAGGGCGTAGAGATGCTCGAGAGCCTGGGCGGTCCGCTCGAGGCCGGTGTCGACCTCGCTGGCCGTCAGGCCGCGCAGGAAGGAGAAGCGCAGGGTGCTGGTCGCTTCGCTGGGCGGCACGCCCATGGCCAAGAGGACGTGGCTGCCTTTGCGTTTGGCCGATCCGCAGGCCGAACCGCTGGACACGCACACGCCGTACTCCGACAGCAGGGCCTGGGCCGATTCCCCGGTGACCCCCGGGAAGACCAGGCAGCTGGTGTTGAAGATGCGCGGGGCGCTCTGCCCGAGGGCGCGCGCTTGGGGGACCCGGGCCACCAACTCGCGCTCGAAGCGGTCGCGCAGGGCCGCCTGACCCTGGACCCGGGCTCCGTCCGCGGCGAAGCGCCGCGCCACCTCGGCGGCCGCGCCCGCGCCCGCCAGTCCGGCCGAATTGAGCGTGCCGGCGCGCCGCCCGGCTTCCTGGCTGCCGCCGATCAGCAGCGGAGTGAACTCGAGGCCGCGGCGCACCCACAGCACGCCCACGCCCTTCGGTCCGTAGAACTTGTGCGGCGCGATCGTGACCAGGTCGACACCCCAGCGATGGGCTTCGAGCGGCAGCTTTCCCGCGGAGGCCACGCAATCCAGGTGGAACCAGGCTCCCACCTCGCGGGCGCGCTCCGCGAGCCGCTGGATCTGCGCCCCTTCGAGGTGCACGCCGGTTTCGTTGTTGGCGTGGATCAGACTGAGCAGCGCGCTGCGCCCATCCAGGGCGCCGAGGGCCGCATCCACCTGGATCCGGCCCTGGCTGTCGAGGGGGATCGGCACCAGCTCGAGCCCCAGCTTGGCGGCCAGCCGTTCGGCGGGCTTGAGCACCGCGGAGTGCTCGCCCGCGGAGAACAGCAGCCTGGGGCGTCCGGGCGCGCGTTCCGCGGCCGCGTGCAGCACCGCGTTGAGCGATTCGGTGCCGCCGCCCGTGAAGACCACCTCGCTCGATTCTTGGGCGCCGAGCAGCTGCGCCACCTGCTCGCGGGCGCGGGCCACCGCGGCCGCCGGGGCGCGCCCCATGGCATGGGCCGAGGAGGCGTTGCCGAAGTGCTCCTGCAGCAGGGGCAGCATGGCCGCCAGGGCCTCGGCGCAGACCGGGGTGGTGGCGTTGGCGTCGAAGTAGAGGATCGGGGCGTCGCTCGAAGAATGCATGTCCGATGGCCAGGAAGCGATCCACCAGGCTAACCGGAGCCGGCGGGACGGGGGGGCGTAGGGGGACTGCGCTGGACGGGCGGTGTGCGGACCGGACCGAGGGCCTGGCGGGCGGTGCTGCTGCCGCGGGCGGCCGAGCAAGGGGCCGTTCACCGGTCGCCGCCAGAGCGCGGTCCGTGGCCGGGGCGAGCGCTTCCCGGCCGGTCCGAAGCGGGCCCTGTCAGAACAGGGCGCTGAGGGGCTTGGGCAACTCTTCGCCGGTCGCCGTGCAGGGTTCGCAGTGGTTGTTGAAGGGCGTCGGGGAGTGGCTGCACATCCCGCAAGCGTCCAGCTTGATGCGCGCCAACTTGAGTCCGTCGACCTGCGCCTCCAGCTCTTGGATGCGCTTCTGGATCAGGCGCTGCTGCTCGTCGAGGGCGCGGGCGACGCGCGCCAGCATCTCGCGGCGCGGCAAGCCCGCTTGGCGCGTGGCCAGGAGCTCGCGGATGGCGTCCAGGGACAGTCCGAGCTCCTGCAGGTCGCGGATCATCCGCAACCGATTGAGATCCGTCGGGCGGTAGTAGCGGAAGCCGCCCTGGCTGCGGCGGGCGGGCTCGAGCAAGCCCAGCTCCTCGTAGTAGCGCAGCGTGCGCAGATTGGTGTCCGCCAGGCGCGCGAAGTCGCCGATCTTGAGCAGCTCGGGCAGCACCGGCAGGTGCTCCCCATGGGGCGCCGGCGCGCTGCGCGCCGCGGGAGCCCGGCCGCCCGGAGATTGGGGAACGGCGGCCCCGAAGTCGATCGGCGCGGCCTCGGCGGGCTGTCGGCCCGGGCTAGAGGGATCGTGCGCTTGGCTGGCCATGGATGGGTTCCTTGGGAGCGGGCCGGGCGGCAGAGGGATCGGCCACGATCTCCAGTTCACGCAAGAATAGCGCCCCGCTTTCCCCAGGGACGGACTCTCTCGAAAGCGGGAGATTGTCCAGGCCCACGATTGGACGGAATCGTTTTCTTCGGGGTCGGGCCGCGGTTTGCCCCAACGGGCCCGGCGGGCCTGGGAAGGGCGTTTCCCTGGCCTCGGGGCCCCCGACCCGGGCCCGCGGCAGACCCTGAGAGCTATGGAGCCGCGTCCCCCGGGATGGGAAGCTGTGGACCGATGATGCCCCCGCCGAAGAAGCCGTTGCGCCCGATCGCCGACCTGGCGCGAGCCCTGGACCTGCCCGCGGACGCCTGGGAACCCTACGGGCGCTACCGGGCCAAGGTCGACCACCGCTTGGCCCAGGACGCGCCCCGGCGCGGCTCCAAACTCGTGCTGGTCACGGCGGTCAATCCGACGCCGGCGGGGGAGGGCAAGACCGTGCACACGATCGGCCTATCCATGGCCCTCGAGCGCATCGGCCGGCGCACCATCGCGACCCTCCGACAGCCCTCCATGGGGCCGATTTTCGGGGTCAAGGGCGGCGGCTGCGGCGGCGGCGCTTCGACGCTCGAACCGGCCGAGCAGATCAACCTGCACCTGACCGGCGACTTCCACGCCGTCGCGGCGGCCAACAACCTGCTGTGCGCCGCGCTCGACACGTCGATGTTGCTCGGCAATCCGGCCCAGCTGGACCCCGAGCGGGTCAGCTTCCCGCGGGTGGTCGACATGAACGACCGGGCCCTGCGCCAGATCCGCATCGGCCTCGGCGGAGCGCAGAACGGCGTGCCCCGCGACGCGGCCTTCACGATCACCTCGGCCTCCGAGGTCATGGCGATCCTGGCCCTGTCCACGAGCATCGTCGACCTGCGCCGGCGCCTGGGCGCGATCCAGGTCGGCGAGCGCCTCTCGGGCGAGCCGGTGCAGGCCGAGGAGCTGGGCGTGGCCGGTGCCATGGCTGCGCTGCTGCGCGACGCGCTCGATCCGACGCTGGTGCAGACCGTGGAAGGCACGCCGGCGCTGGTGCACACCGGGCCCTTCGCCAACATCGCCCACGGCAATTGCTCGATCCTGGCGGACCGCATCGCCGCGGCCCACGCCGACTACGTGGTCACCGAAGCGGGTTTCGGCGCCGACATGGGCGCCGAGAAGTTCTTCAACCTCAAGTGCCGGATCTCCGGGATGCGCCCGGACGCGGCCGTGCTCGTCACCACGGTGCGGGCCCTCAAGGTCCACTCGGGCAAGTTCTTGCTGAAGCCCGGCAAGGCATTGCCCAAGGAACTCGAGCAGGAGGACCTGGCCGCCGTGGAGGCCGGCCTGCCGAACCTCGAAGCGCACCTCGAGACGCTGCGGCTGTTCGGGGTGCCCGCCGTCGTGGCGATCAACCGTTTCCCCACCGACACGCCGGCCGAGCTGGCCCGCATCGAGGCGCGCGCCCTGGCGGCCGGCGCGAGCAGCGTCGCCCAAA
>JBIKLM010000134.1:0-9668 GCA_044359835.1 Planctomycetota bacterium | reverse complement strand
GATTTTTTTCAGCCTGTCAGCGGGGCGAATGGGCGGAGCAGGATTCGAACCTGCGAAGGCATGTGCCAACAGATTTACAGTCTGTCCCCTTTGGCCGCTTGGGTATCCGCCCGGAGAACATCCGTCTCGGGCGAGCGGTGCAGGCGCAATCCTCCCGGCCGGGCCCCGTCGCGGGGCTAATCCCACGGGGGTCGGTCGAGGGGATCGCTCCCAACTCGTCCAGACGTGGATCGCGTTGTCAGGGAGCGGCCCGGCGCGATCGCGCCGGGTGCCGCGGGCCGCCTGGGGGCGGCCTGCGGTGAGCTTGGGGCCAGCGGTGGGACTCGAACCCACAACCGCCTGATTACAAATCAGGTGCTCTGCCAGTTGAGCTACGCTGGCGAAAGCGGCTTGGGTGCGGGCTCGATCGAGACCCCGGGACCGCGTTGACAGCCACGGGGGAGACGGTCGAAACCGACGCATTCCGCGCCGGGCTGGGGCCGGTCCGGGCCGGCAAAGGAGCGGAGAGAATAAGGAGCCGCGGCTCCGGCGCAAGCCCGCAGGCGCGTTTTTTCTGTTTCCGGCCCGGCGCGGGCCCCCGCGGCCGACCCGCGGCGGAACCGACCCCGCTCGCGCCCGCTCCAGGCGACCTCCCTGCGCGGCACGTCGCCCCGGGGAGCGCCAGGCTCCCCCCGAGTGGGCCCCCCCCGTGGCCCCGAGGCCCCCCAAGCCCGCGGGCCAGCGCTGCCGACCGGACCGGGCCCAGGCGGTTGCCGGTCGCGCTTGCTGGGTCTGGATGGCGCATTTGGGATCCGAGCTAGCGGCAGGCCAGGCACAGGGCCAGCAGGGCCTCCCCCGCCACGGAGGCGGCCGGCACGGCCGTGACGTCGGAGCGCTGGTAGGTGGCGGTCACGGCGGCCTGGCTCTCGAAATCGACGCTGGGCAGGCCGCGCCGCAGGGTCGAGATCGGTTTCATGGCCACGCGCAGCCAGAGGGGCTCGCCGGTGGTCATGCCGCCTTCGAGGCCGCCGGAGCGGTTGGTCAGGCGGGCGAAGGGGTGGCCCAGGGGGCGCCGTTCGGCGGGCACGCTCTCGGCGGGCGCGTAGGCGTCGTGGACCTGGCTGCCGGGTCGGCGCGCGCTTTCGAAGCCGAGCCCGAATTCGATGCCCTTCATGGCCGGGATCGAGAGCAGCGCGGCCGCCAGGCGGCTGGTCAGGCGCTCGGGGCCGGAGAAGTAGCTGCCCAGGCCGATCGGCAGCCCGAAGGCGATGACTTCGAAGATGCCGCCCAGGGTGTCGCCGGCCTGTTTGGCGGCGTCGACGGCGGCGACCAGACGCGGCTCGGCCTCGGCGCCCAGGCAATAAAAGGGGCTTTGGTCGCGCTGCTCGAGCCAGGCGGCCTCCAGGCTGCGGCGGCCCGGACGCTTGAGCTCCGAATCGAGCTCGAGCGCGGGTCCGCAGGGGATACCGCCCAGCTCGACCACGTGGGCGAACAGGGCCACGCCCTGGCTCTCCATGGGCTGGCGCGCGGCGGCCCCGAGGGCCACGCGCATGGCCAGTTCGCGGGCGCTGGCGCGCTCCATCACCGCGCGCGGATCGGCGCTGCCCAGTTTCTGCGCGCCCACCAGATCGGCATGGCCGGGGCGCGGGTTCTTGGGAACCGGCAAGGTTTCGATGCTGTGGTCCCTGTTCTCGATGCGCAGGCACAGGGGCGAGCCCAGGCTGCGGCCCTGGCGCAGCCCGGAGAGCACCTCGACCCGGTCCTGCTCGATCTGCATGCGCGCCCCGCGCCCATAACCGCCCTGCCGGCGGGCCAGCTCGCGGTCGATCCGCTCGATCGACAGCTCGAAGCCCGCGGGAAAACCCTCCAGGATGCCCACCAGCGCGGGCCCGTGGCTCTCGCCGGCGGTCACATAGCGCATGCATTCGAAGGCGAGCACGGTTTCAGAGCTCCTCGTAGGCCGAGATATCGTCCAGGGGCAGCTCGAGCTCCTGCTTGCCGAGGCGCAGCTTGATGCGCCCCTTCTCGCGATCGAGCTTGAGCACCGGGCAGCGCTTCTGATAGCGCGGCACGTAGACCGTGTCGCCCTTCCTCAGCCCCGCCAGGAACTTCTGGCGCGCATCGGAGAGCGCCGCGCCGGAGAGCGCCCGCCCGAGCTCGGCGAAGACCGGCTCGAAGGCCTGGCGCTGGGCCACGGGCAACTGCTCGAGCAAGCGCAAGCCGCGGTCGTAGGCCGCCCGCGCCGCCGACAGGCGGCCTTCGAGCACGCGCTCCGCGTCGCCGAGCAGGGCCTGTTCGCGGCGCAGCAGATCGCCGCGCAAAAGCTCGAGTTCGCGCTCCATCTCGGCGATACGGGCCCGGGTGGCATCGGCGCTGGAGCGCGAGCGCTCGGCTTCGGTGCGCGCCTCGCGGATGTCTTCCATCAAGCGCCGCGACTCGTCGGCGGGCCGCTCCACCAGCGCTTCCGCGCGCTGGATCAGCTCCGGGGCGAACCCGAGCCGCCGCGCGATCGACAGGGCCCGCGACTCGCCCGGCGTGCCGAGCAACAGCGTGTACAGCGGCCGCAGGGTCTGGACATCGAATTCGGCGCAGGCGTTTTCGACGCGCGCGTGGCGGAAGGCGAACTCCTTGAGCCGGCCGATGTGCGTGCTGGCCAGGGTCGGCGCGCGCTGGCGGCGCAGGTGATCGAGCAGGGCCGTGCCCAGGGCCGCGCCGTCGGCCGGGTCGGTGCCGCCGCCCAGCTCGTCCAGCAGGAACAGGGTCGTGGGGCCAGCCAGGGGCAGCCCGGCCGCGATGCGCCGCAGGTGCGCCGAGAAGGTCGAAAGGCTCTGCTCGATCTCCTGCTCGTCGCCGATGTCGGCCACGATCGCGCCGTACAGCGGCACCTGGCTGCCGGCGGCGCAGGGGAACGGCAGCCCGAGGCGCGTCAGCAGGCCCGCCAGGCCGGCGGTCTTGAGGGCCAGGGTCTTGCCACCGGTGTTGGGGCCGGTGATGACCAGGATGTCGAAGTCGCCGCCCAGCCGCAGATCGACCGGCACGCAGCGCTCGAGCTCTCCGGCCAGCTCTTGCTCGACCAGCAGCGGATGGCGCGCCTGGCGCAGGATCAGCTCCTGGGGCCCCTGCTTGTCCGGCAGGGCTGGCGCGCGGGCGCCGTAGCGCTTGCAGAAACGCGCCCCGACCAGGGCCAGTTCGAGCTCGCCCAGGGCCACGGCCTGGCGCTCGACCGCCGGGGCCCGATCGAGGGCGCTGCGCGTCCATTCGACCAGCAGGCGCTGAACCTCGTGGCCTTCATCGGAGCGCGCCGCCGCCAGGCGGTTGCCCTCCTCGACCAGCTCGGCCGGCTCGATGAACACGGTCTCGCCGGTCTGGCTGCGGTCGTGGACCAGGCCGCGCACGCGCCCCGCCGACTTGGCCTTGACCGCCAGCACCAGGCGTCCATCGCGCAGGCCGACCCGCGCCACGGCCCCGTCGGCCAGGGCCACGCGCACCTCCGGCCGATTGGCGATCGCCTGGGCGCGCCTTTCGAGCGCCTGGGTGGCCTGGCGCACGGCGTCGCGCAGCCGCGCCAGCTTGGGGCTGGCGTCGTCGCGGATGCCGCCGCGCCCGTCGAGGCCGCGCTCGAGCTCCGCCTCGAGGCTAGAGAGGTCCGGCAAGGCGTTGAACAGGGCCGCGTTCTCCGGCAGCGCCGTCGAGCGCTCGCGGCTCCAGGCCGCAAGGCGCACGGCCGCGCGCAGGAATCCGAGCAGGCTCGAAAGCTCCTCCGCCGACAGGGCGCGGCGCTCCTCGCGGGCCGCCCGCAGCAGCTCGGGCGCGTCGCACAGATCCCCCAGCGAAGGCTCCTCCCCCGCCGGGCTGGCGGCCAGCTCGCGCACGCGCTCGAGGGCCGCGCGCGCGTCGGGCCCGTGCCGCGGCTGGAGCTCGGCCAGGCTGCGCCGGCCCAGGGCCGTGCTGCACAGGCGCTCGAACAGGCTGCGCACCGCGGGGTAATCGAGGCGCTGGGCGCTGTAGCGCTCGAGGCCGCGGGGCTCCTCCGCGGGCGCCGCCAGCGGGGCGGGCCGCGGGCCGGGCGGGGCCGGGCGCGCTTTGGGATCGGGCTTCATCGCGGGGCGCGGCGCAGGGCGAAGAGCTGCACGCGGGTCGGAGCTTGGTTCGGCCGCGCGACCTCGATCGTGGCCAGTTCCCGATAGGACCACTCGCCGGTCTCGAACAGGGCCGACCGATAGCGCGCCAGGAATTCGCGCCCGCGGCGGCCCTTCCAATCGATCGGCTCGGTGGAGAGCACCACGTCGAAGCCGCGCGCCCAGGCGCGCACCTGCTCGGAGGTCCAGCCCGGGTCGGCGGCTTCGAAGGTCACCACCATCTCGGGCTGGCCGTCCGCGCGCACCCGGGCCGCATCGTGGAAGACACGCGCCGGCGCGCCGCCGCGGGCCAAGAGGCCCAGGTGCAGGGCGGCCGGGGAGAGCTCGGAATTGATCTCCAGGAAGCCGACGCGCTCGCGCGGCGATAGTTCCGCGGCGATCGCGTCCAGGAAACCATCGAAGGCCGCGCGCTCGAGGCCCGCCGTGGGCAACAGCCGCGCCGGCGCCAGGGACAGGCGCTCGCGGTGCAGGCCGGCCACATAGCTGGCCGCGGCCGCATCCCCGGGGCGCAGCAGGCCCAGGAGCGCCGCGCCGCGGTCCGCCAGGGGAGCGCGCCAGTGCAGGGCGGCCAGCAGCAGGGCCGCCAGCAGTCCCGGGCGCAGCAGCGCCGCGGGCCGCAGCCCGCTGACAGCGCCGCACAGGCGCGCCAGCCCGAGCGCGCTCAGCGGCAGCCAGGGCAGGGCCGCTGGCAGCAAGAATCGATCGAGGTGGAAGGGGTGCCGCAGCAGCACCGCAGCGCACACCAGGGCCACCAGCCAGAGCGCGCGCGGGCCGGCGCACAGCGTGCCCGGCAGGGCCAGCAGGACTCCGAGCAGGGCCAGGGCCAGGGCTCCCGGGCCCGGGGCCAGGAATGTCGACAGATCCCAGAGGCGCCGCGCCAGGGGTGTGTAGGGCACCTCGCGGTTGCCGGACAGGAAGCCCAGCAGGGCCTGGCGATGTTCGGCGCCCAAAGCCCCATCGCCCGGCCAGGGCCAGAGGAACCACCACAGCGCGGCCAGGAGCGGCGGCAGCGCCAGCAGCAACGTGCTGCGCAGGAATTCCGCCAGCCGGCGGCCACGCCAGGCCGAGATCCCGGCGATCCCGTGGTCCAGGGTCAGCCCGAGCCCGAGCAGCAGGCCGTAGTTGAACTTGGTGAACAGCGCCGCGGCCAGCAGCGCCCCGGCCGAGAGGTCGAGGGCGGCGCGCGGCAGGCCCTGGCGCTGGCCCCGCGCGACCCAGGCCCACAGGGCCAAGGCCCACAAGCTGGCGCTGGGCGCTTCCAGGAAGAAGGTCCCGGAGTAGGCCAGCCAAAGCGGCGAAAGCGCGCCGGCCAGCAGGGCCAGCCAGGGCGCGAGGGCGGCCCCCGGCCAGGGGCGGCCGCGGGACTCCTCGAGGCGCCGCGCCAGGGCCGCGCTGAGGCCGAAAAGCGCCAAGAGCCCGAGCCCCTGCAAAGCCCGGCCGGTACGGCGGCCGACGCCTTCGTCGAGGCCGAAGGCCGCGTAGGCCCCCGAGAGCAGCAGCGGATGGACGAACGGGTACTGCTGGCAACCGGACAGCACCGAGAACCAGGCTCCGGCAGTCTGCGCGCCTTCGGCGCCCTCGAGGGCCAGCGCCAGGCGGGCCGCGGGCAGATCGGCGTGCATGGCCTCGTCCCAGCCCTGGCTGCGCGCCAGGGACGTGCGCGGCACGTAGGCCAGCGCCCAACACAGGCAGGCCAGGACGGCCAGGACCCAGCGGCGCCAGGCCAGCGGGCGTCGATCCGGGGCCGAGCTCACGGCCGGGGCTCCAGCTCGCGCTGGAAATAGAGCCCGCAGGCGTGGTGCCCGGTCTCGCCGCGGCGCTGGGCCAGCTCCTGGAAACCGAGCTTGCGATACAGCGCCTGGGCGGCGCCCATCTGCGGCAAGGTCTCGAGGTACACCCGCCGATAGCCGTGCTCCCGCGCCGCCCCCAGGCAGACTTCGAGCAGGGCGCGCCCGATGCCCAGGCCGCGCGCCGCGGCGTGGGCGTACATCTTGCGCAGCTCCGCCGTTTCGCCGTCGGCTTCGGGCAGCGGCGCGATGCCGGCCCCGGCCAGCAGCTCCCCGGCGCCGTCCACGGCCACGAAATAGCGCCAGCCGGGCCGGGAGTAGGCCTGGCTCATGGCCGAAACCTCGGCGTCATGGAAGGCCGTGCCCGGGCCCGCGGCGCCGAATTCGGGCATCACCGTGCGGATCAACCGGGCCACGGCCGGATCATCCCCTGGCTCGATCGGGCGAATCCTGGCGGGCGTCACGGCGCAGAGGGTAACCGCGCCGCAGGGTCCCAAGGCCGGCCCGCCCCGGGTCGGTCCTGGCCCCCTAGCCCGGCGAGCGCCAAGCTGCGCCCCATGGCTCCGATTCCCTGGCCGCTGCTGTTCCCCGCCCTGTCTCAGGGGGTCGATGCGCCGGTCCAGGCGCCCGCCGCCCCGGCGATCCTGGCCCAGCAGGTCGAGGCCCAGCGGCCCGCCTCGGCCGTCCCGAGCTGACCGATGTGACCCGGAGAGGGGTCGCCCGTCCGTGGGGCGGGCAGCGATAGCACACAGCCCTGGGCCTTTTCGGCCCGCCTGCTCGAAGGCATCCCCGTCGACCGGGCGCGCCTGCGGCTCACCGGCACCTACCAGGTGCTGCCGGAGCTGAGCCTCGGCGTCGAATACAACCCGCTCGGCTCCGGCGACATCGGACCGCTGGCCAACTGGCGCGCGCTCGAGGAGACCGAGCACCGGCCCGCGTTGATCCTCGGCACCAGTTCGGACCGCATCGGCACGCCGACCGGCCGGGCGCTGTACGCGACCTTCTCCAAGGACTTGGAGGCCTGGACCGACCTGCCCGTCGCGCCCTATGCCGGCCTGGCCTGGGGCTCCTTCGACGACACCTGGCGCGAACTGCTCGGCCTGCGCGTGCGCTATGGCGAGCGCCTGTCCAGCACGCACCTGTGGGACGGCGTCAACCTGCACCACCTGCTCGATTACGCCTTCGCCCCGGGCTCGAGCGTGGGGATCGTGGTGGCCCAGCAGGACGAGCAGCACTACCTGGGGCTGTCCCTGTCCCTGCGGGGCGCCTGGCCCAGCTGGCTCGGCGGGGAAGAGCCCCCCGCGCCCGCTGCCCTGGCGGCCCCCTGAACGGGGCCCGGCCCCCGGGGTTACGCTCTAGGCCCCTCCGCCCCACGCCATGAGCCACGCACCCGACGCCCGTTTCGAAACCCGCGCCATCCACGCCGCCCAGGAGCCCAATGCGGACAACGGCGCGCTGATGACGCCGGTGTACTTCAACTCGACCTACGCGCAGGATGCTCCGGGCGAGCCGCGCCAGGGCTACGAGTACTCGCGCACGACCAACCCGACGCGCACGGTGCTCGAGCGCTGCCTGGCGGACCTCGAGAGCGCGACCCACGGGCTGTGCTTCGCCAGCGGCCTGGCGGCGATCGCCTGCCTGTTGCAGCGCTTGGAGAGCGGCGCCCGCGTCGTCGCGGGCAACGACCTCTACGGCGGCACCCACCGCCTGTTCATGAAGTGCTTCGGGCGCTTCGGACTGCGCTTCGACTTCGTCGACACCAGCGACCTGGGGCAGGTCGAGCGCGCCCTCAAGGCCGGCCCCGCGGCCTACCTGTATCTCGAGACCCCCACCAACCCGCTGCTCAAGCTCAGCGACATCGCCGCCTGCAGCCGGCTGGCCAAGCAGCACGGGGCCCTGACGGTGGTAGACAACACCTTCGCCACGCCCTATCTGCAACGGCCCCTCGAGCTCGGCGCCGACGTGGTCGTGCATTCCTTGACCAAGTACCTGGGCGGCCACTCGGACGTGGTCGGCGGCGCCCTGCTGCTGCGCGACGACAAGCTGCGCGCCGAGCTGGCCTTCCACCAGAACGCGGTCGGAGCCCAATTCGGGCCCATGGACGCCTTCCTGGTGCTGCGCGGTCTCAAGACCCTGCACGTGCGCATGGATCGCCACGTCTCCAACGCACAGGCCGTCGCCAAGCACCTCGAACAGAACCCGCTGGTCGATCGCGTGATCTACCCGGGGCTGGCCTCGCACCCCCAGCAGGCCCTGGCCCAGCGGCAGATGAAGGGCCCCGGCGGCATGGTCTCCTTCGAGCTCAAAGGCGGCGTGGAGGCTGGCGTGGCCTTCTGCAAGGCCACCCGGGTCTTCACCCTGGCGGAATCCCTGGGCGGCGTCGAATCGCTGATCGAGGTGCCGCCGATCATGACCCACGCGGCGATCCCGGCCGAGACGCGCCGGGCGGCGGGCCTGGCGGACGGCTTGGTGCGCCTCTCGGTGGGCATCGAGCACGAGGCCGATCTGCTGGCCGACCTGGAGCGCGGCTTCGCGGCGGTGCGCGCCCTGGGCGGCGCGCGCGCGCGGGTCTGACCAGTCGAAGGAAGATATCGACTCGGGCTGGGCCCGAGCCGTCAGACCCGCCGGGCAGCATGTGCCTGCCCGGGCCTCAGACAGCGCGCTCGCGGCCCGGGTCGCGCTGCTCCAGGGCGCGCGACAAGGCGGCCCGGAAGGCGTCCAGGCGCAGGGGCTTGGTGGCGTAGGCATCGCAGCCCGCGTCGAGGCAGGCCCGCTCGTCTTCGGACATGGCGTGGGCCGTCAAGGCCACCACGGGCAGGGCGCAGCCCTCGGCGCGCAGCCGGCGCACCAGCGCGAGGCCGTCGAGCTCGGGCATCTGCACGTCGGTCACCAGCAGGTCGAAGGGCTCGGGTCCCGCCGCGGCCGCGCGCAGCGCCTCGAGCGCCTGCAGCCCGTCGCCGGCCGTCGCGACCGTGGCGCCCAGGCGCCGCAGATGGTGGGCGATCAGCCGTTGGTTCTCGGGCCCATCCTCGGCCAGCAAGGCCCTCAGACCCACCAAGGGGGCCGGCGCCTTGGCTGCGGGCAGGGCGGCTGCGGGATCGGCGGGCGAGCTGCGCTGTTCCGGCGCCCCCAGCCGGCTGACGGCCTCGAAGCCGGCCAGCACCTCGACCGGCACCTGGAAGCGGAACAGGCAGCCGCGGCCCGGCTCGCTGGAGCACAGCTCCACGTCGCCGCCCATCAGGCGCGCCAAACGGCGCGAGATGGCCAGCCCGAGACCGGTGCCGCCGAAGCGCCGCGTGGTGCTGCCATCGGCTTGGGCGAAGCTCTCGAACAGGCGCTCGACCCGATCCGGGGCGATGCCGGGGCCGCGGTCCTCCACGTCGAAACGCAGGGTCGGTCGCTCGCCGCCCAGCAGAGCCGCCCGCACCCGCACGCTCCCCAGGGAGGTGAACTTGACCGCGTTGCCGACCAGGTTCAGCAGCACCTGGCGGATGCGGGTCGGATCCGCCCGGATCCGGGCGGGCAGCGCCGTCTCGAGTTCGAGCTCCAAGCGGATCCCCTTGGCCCGGGCGCGCGGCTCGAGCAGGGCCAGGATGCCGGCGATGCAATCGGGCAGGGCGAACTCGACCTGCTCGCAATCCATGCGGCCCGCTTCGATCTTGGACAGGTCCAGGATGTCGTCGATCACCGTCAAGAGGTGCTGGCCGGCGGTCCGGATCGTCTCGAGGGTGCGCTGGCGGCCCTCTGCATCCGCGGCCAATTG
>JBIKLM010000133.1:0-9704 GCA_044359835.1 Planctomycetota bacterium | reverse complement strand
CGGAACGCGCCCGCGTGGTGCTCTACGAGCGCATCGCCGGCGCCGGCGAGCGGGTGACCAGCGTGCGGGTCGGCGCCCTGGATGTGGACGGCGAGCACGTCTTCGCTTCGCGCGAAGGCCAGCCGGGCATCGTGCGGACCAGCCGCGGGTTGCGCGAGCTGCTCGAGTTCGACCTGAGCTTCTATCGCTCGAAGCGCCTGCTCGAGTTCCTGCCCCAGGAGGTCACCGTCCTGGAGCGCAGCGGCCGCTTCGAGCCGCCCCTGCTGAGCGGCGCGCCGGGCCCCGGCCCGGGCGGGCAACGCACCCCGGGAACGCCGCTCGACCCCGCCGATCTGACCCTGCGCCTCGAGCAGGGCGCCGGCCAGTGGGAGCTCTCCAGCCCCTTCCGCGCGCGCGCCAATCCCAGCTTGGCCTACAGCCTGCTGATGATCCTTTCCCAGGCCCGCGCCACGGCCTTTCCCGACGATCAGCCCCAGGATCTGGCGCCCTACGGCCTCGATCGGCCTTGGTTCGAGCTGTCGATCGAGCTGGGGCCCGATCGCCGCGAGCGGCTAACGTTCGCCGCGGGAGCCGAGGTCGAGAGCGGGGCCTCGGTCCAGGACCTGCTGGGCGAGGACATCTGGTTCGTGCGGCGCGAGGGCCTGCCCAACGTCTTCCGTGTCGATGCCTCGCTGCTGCGCTCCTTGACCCAGCCGGCGCTCGAGTTGGTGGACGCGAACCTGTTCTCCGTGCGCCGCGAGGATCTGCTGCGCTTCGAGGTCGAGCTGCAGGGGCCCTTGGCCCAATCCGCAGGCCGCGAGCCGGGTTCGGGCCTGCTGTTGCGCCAGCGCACGCCGGCCTTCGACGTGGCGGAGCGCAGTGCTGGCGAGCCCGCCTGGAGGCTCGCCGATCGCGGGCTGTGCTCGGACTTCCTGGCGCCGCTGCTGTCGCTTGCGAGCGCGGTGGCCATCGATCCGGGCGAGGCGCCCGCGACCGTGGCGTCCGGATGGCTGCGCCTCGAGACCGAGACCGCCGAGCCGCAGGCGGTCGAGCTGGGCGGCAACGGCGAGCTCGCCGGCGTGGCCGGCAGCTGGCTGCGCCGCCGCGGCGAAGGGCCCTGGCATTTCGTGACCCCGCCCATCGATGGGCGCATCCTGCTGCAGGCCGCGGATCTGCTCTCCAAGGAGCCCCTCGATCTCGAGGAGCTGGCCCTCTCGCGCATCGAATTGGAGGTCGCCGGCGGCACGCAGGTGTGGGTGCGCGAGCGTCAGAAGGCGATCTGGTGCCCCGAAGGCCTGATCGCCGAGGACAAGCGTTTCGCGGGCCTGGTCGATGCGCTGATCAGGCCCAAGGTGGAGGGCTGGGAGCTCGGCCCCACAGCCCCGGACCTGGAGGGCCTGGCGTCGGGCCCGGTGCTCGAGGTGCGGGTGGTGCCCCTCGAGGGGCAACCCGGTCGCTACCGGTTGGCCCGCGATCCGCAGGGGCAGGTCTGGCTTGAATTCGAGGGCCGTGTCGGGCCGGCCCGGGTCGAGGCCCTCGAGGGGGCCCTCGAGCTGCTGCGTTGACAGGCTCCTAGGAACTGACTCGGGCCGCGTCGGAGTCGTGCTTCCAACTCGGCGAGGCCGCGAAGTCCCGCTCCGAGGGGTCTGGAGAGGTTCGTCGGCGAGGGTCCCGCCAGTCCCGGGGCCGGGCGAGGGCCCCTCGGCCCTTGAGCAGCGGGCCTCGGGCCGCCAAGCTGTGCCTTCGCCCGAACGGAAGCCGAACGGACCGACCATGCTCGAACGCGCCCCGTCCCCCGGCCCCCTGGAACCGGGTCCGAAACTGCCCGGAGGTCCGGAGCGCCCGGCCCCGCGGCCCGCTGGGCTCGGCCAGGGGTCCGGCGGGGGTTCGGGCCCCGGGATGCCCCTGGAGCGCGATGGCTGCGCAGAGCCGGCGGGCGATGGTTCCCCAGGCGCGGAGGCCAGCTCCGGGGGGGCCGTGGAGGGCGAACAGGGGGCTGCGAAAGGCCGCGCCCCACAGCGCGGCGTCGAAAAACAGGGCGCACAACCGCACGGCGCCGTGGCCCCGCGGCGCGCCCGGTTGCTGCCCGGGGCGGACGAACTGACCCCGGCGCCCGACACGGGTGGGCCGCGCCGGGCCCGGGCCGGCCTGGGGGTTCGGCAGATCGCCGCGCGGCTGGCCTCCGACCCCGAGCTGCAGGCCCGCATCGTCAACTGGCGCGAGGTCCCGGCGCGCGCGCCGCGCTTCGCGCCGCTGCCGGAACGCCTCGATCCGCGCCTGAAAGCCCTGCTGGCCGCGGCCGGGAAATCCGAGCTGTTCGTGCACCAGGCGCGCGCCGTCGAGCTGGCCCTGGCGGGCCGCGACGTGCTCGTGGCGACGCCCACGGCCTCCGGCAAGACGATCGCCTACACCCTGCCCGTGCTGCAGCGCCTGATCGAGAGCGTCGAGAGCGGCAGCGGACGGCGCTCGCGCTCGCTCTGGCTGTTCCCGACCAAGGCCCTCTCCCAGGACCAGTCCAGCGGCCTCAACCGGCTGCTGACGGGCCTGGCGGAAGCGGTGCCGGCCCTGGGCGGCGTGCACTCCTTCACCTACGACGGCGATACGCCGCCCTCCGTGCGCCGCACCCTGCGGGAGCGCGGCGACGTGCTGCTGACCAATCCCTGGATGCTGCACAGCGGCATCCTGCCCAACCACGCCAAGTGGGCCGACCTGTTCCGCGACCTCGAGTTCGTGGTCATCGACGAGGTGCACACCTTGGCCGGCGTGCTGGGCTCCAGCGTGGCCAACGTGCTGCGCCGCTTGGTGCGCATCGCGCGCTTCTACGGCGCCGAGCCGCGTTTCTTGCTCTCTTCGGCGACCCTGCGCGACCCCGCCGGCCACGCGCGCACGCTGATCGGGCGCCCCGTGGAGGTGGTCAGCGAAGACGGCTCGCCCTCCGCCGAGCGCCTGTTCGCCGTCTACGATCCGCCGCTCTTGGATCCGATCGCGGGTCTGCGCGCCAGCGCGATCGAAGAAGCGCGGCGCCTGGCGCGGCACCTGGTGGGACCCGGCCATCAGACGATCTTCTTCTGCAATCGGCGCACCTCGGTCGAGGTCTTGACCCGCTATTTGAAGGAAGGCGCGCGGGAGCTGGGCCTGTCCCCGGAGGAGATCCGCGGCTATCGCGGCGGCTATCTGCCGCTCTTGCGGCGCGAGATCGAGGACGGCCTGCGCCGCGGTGAGGTCAAGGTGGTGGTGACCACCAACGCGCTCGAGCTGGGCATCGACGTGGGCCAGCTCGACGTGGCCGTGCTGGTCGGCTATCCGGGCAGCCAGGCGTCGTTTTGGCAGCGCGTCGGCCGCGTCGGACGGCGCGGGCAGGCCTCTTTGGCGCTGCTGATCGCGCGCTCCGATCCCCTCGACCAGTACCTGGCCCAGCATCCCGAGTACCTGTTCGCCGCGCCGCGCGAGAGCCTGGGCCTCGATCCGGACAACCTGGTGCTGCTCAGCGAGCAGCTCAAGTGCGCGGCCTTCGAGCTGCCCTTCCAGGAGCAGCGCGACGCCCACGGGGCGGTGCGGGTCGAGGGCTTCGGCGCTTCGCCGCACCTGGCCGACATCCTTGACTATCTGGCCGACGGCGCGGGCTTGTTGCACAAGCGCGAGGACCCCCTGCGCGCCCCGGTGGCCGGGCACCGGCCGTCCACCTGGTACTGGATGGCCGACGCCTATCCGGCCCAGGACGTGTCCCTGGCCGGGGGCGAGCCGGACAACGTGCTGGTGCTGGACGCCGACACCGGCAAAGCCCTGGGCGAGGTCGATCGGGCCGGCTCGATCGTGACCGTGCACGAGGGCGCGATCTATCAGGTCGAGGGCGAGACCTGGAAGATCGAGCGCTTCGACTACAAGAATCGGCGCGCCTATGCGCGCGCGGTCGAAAGCGATTATTTCACCGACGCCCAGACGGAGACCGAGGTGCGCGTGCTGCGGCTCGAAGCGCGCCGCGAGCGGCGCACGGCGCAGGGCGGCGAAGACCTGTGCCTGTGGCGCGGCGAGGTGCACGTCACCACCCTGGCGAACCTGTACAAGAAGATCCGCTTCTACACCCGCGAGAACGTGGGCGCCGAGGAGATCGTGCTGCCGCCCGAGGAACTCGACAGCGAAGCCTGCCTGTTGACCCTCGGCCCCGATGCGGCCCGGCGGCTCGAGCTCTTCGCCGGCAGCCGCGGCGCCGGCTGGTCCGCGGTGGGGGGGCTGCTCAGGCGCGTGGCGCCCCTGTTCCTGCGCTGCCAACCGGCGGATCTGGGGCTGACCTGTGAGCTCAAGTCGCCGCACTTCGAACGCCCGACGATCACGCTCTACGATCGCGTCCAGGGCGGCGTGGGGCTGTGCGTGCAGCTGTTCGCCGCCGCCGAGGAGATTTTCGGGGCGGCCCACGCCGTCGTGGCCGGCTGCCCATGCCGCGCGGGCTGTCCGGCTTGCGTGGGACCCGCGGACGAGGTCGGCCCGCTCGGCAAAGCGACCGCCCGGCGCATCCTCGAGCACCTGCTCGCCGGCCCCCTGTCGGAGGAACTCGCCGGCGAAGACCTGCTGGCGCCCGGCGCGGCGGAGCCCTGCGAACCTGCCATCCACGCCGCCGAGCAGGAGCCGCCGCCGCTGCCGCCGCTGCCGGCCAAAAGTGCGGCTCCACGCCTGTTGCCCGGCGACCGGCTTCCCTGACCCTGGGCCATGCAGCACGCTCGGCCGTCGTCCCCGGGGCTCATGAGGATCCGCTGCGCCAGCGCCGCGGGCTCGGTTCGGCCCCGACTCGGCGGCTGCGCTGGGGGCCGGGGGCGCCCTTGAACCGCGAGCCCTTCGCCCACCGGCTGGCGCGCCTGCGCCGGGAGACCCCGCCGCTTCCGGGCCCCGCGGGCCTGGAAACGAGCCCGGTCGATCCCGTGCGCCGCGGCGCCGATGAGCCGGCGCTCGACCGCGCGCTGGACGCCGGGCGGAACCCCGAGCGAAGCGACGAGCAGAACGCGGCTGCCCGCGCTGCGCCGAGCGCCGAGCCGAATTCCGGCTTGCACCGGGCTTCGGAGGCGGAGGCGGCTTCCGAGTCGCAGGCGTCAACGCGTGCCGAGCCGCCCGAGGCTCCGCGCCGCGAACCGCAGGTCCCCCGGCCCGCTAGGAAGCACACAGCGGCGCACACGGATTCGAACGATGCGTCCAGCGCCGCTTTCGGCGCCGCTTCGAGCGCCCCGTCGAGTGCCCCGTCGAGTGCCCCGTCGCAGGCCGCACCGAGCGCCTCGCCGCGCGCCGCGCAGGACGCCGCCGCGCAGGCTGCGCCGCAAGGGGGCGCGCACGGCCTGGCGCACGGGTCGATCCACGACGCCCCTCCGGTCCCCGCGCGGGACCGGGCTAGCGCCGCCCAGCTCCCCGCGATGGCGGCCTCCGGCCTGCCGCCCTGGATGCGCGAACGCCTCGAGCGCAGCGCGCCGCTGCTGCACGCCGCGCGCCGCAGCTCCGGCGATCCCGCGGGCCTCGAGCCGCAGGGCCCCGGCCATGCCAGGCGGCGGCAGCTCCTGCCCCTGGAACACGCCCACGGGCGGCTGGCCCTGGCGCAGGGCCTGCGCCGCCTGCCTGCGGAACTGGCCTGGCTGGCCAAGGATCCCGCCCTGGAGGGCCTGTGCCTGGATTCGGCGCGTTTCCTCGACATCGAGACCACCGGCCTGTCCGGTGGCGCGGGCACCTATGCCTTCCTGGTGGCGATCGGGCGCGTCGAAGGGCGGGAATTCCGACTCGACCAGCACTTCTTGACGCATCCCGCCGGAGAAGCCGCGCTGCTGGCCGAGGTCGCGCGGGAACTCGCCGCGGGCACGCTGCTGGTCAGCTTTTTCGGCAAGAGCTTCGATCGCCACCGGCTCGAAGACAAGATGCGCATCCACCGCGTGCCGCCGCCCTTCGCCGGCCGTCCGCACCTCGACCTCTACCATCCCCTGCGGCGCCTGTACGGCAAGTCCTTCGGCGACTGCCGGCTGTCGACCCTCGAACGGGCGCTGCTGGGCCTTCAGCGCCAGGACGACCTCTCCGGGGCCTTCGCGCCCGCCGCTTGGTTCGACCACCAAGCCGGCCGCCCGCACCTGCTCGAGGGCGTCTTCGAACACAACCGCTTGGACGTGTTGTCCCTGGTGGGGCTGTGCGCGCACCTCGAGCGCTGTTGCCGGCCCGCGGCAGCGCCCGAGCGGCGCGCCGGGGGCCGCGCTGAGCGCGAGGTCCAGCCCGCCGGCGATGGCCAGGCCCAAGGCCGAGGCGAAGGCCAGGGCGAGGACTCGGACCGCAGTCAGGTCGAGAGCCTAGGCCGGGGCAGCGGGCGGGCGCCGATCGAAGCCGAGGCCGAAGCCCCGCGCGAGCCCCTGCCGGCGGCCCGCGCGCGCGCACGAGCGTGGGCCAAGCTGCATCGCGAGCGCCGCGATCCCGCGCGGGCCCTCGAGTGGCTCGAACTCGCCTGGGAGCTGACAGCGGCGGGGCCGGAGCGCCGCGCGATCGAGCTCGAACAGGCCGAAGCCCTCTGGCTCCTCGGGCGCCGCAGCGCAGCGCTCGAGCGCTATCGAGGCCTGCTCGGCGAGGCCGTTCAGGTGTCGGACGAGTGCGGCCTGCGCGCCGCCGAGCGGCTGCTGCCCGCCTGGTCGCAGAGCGACCCGCCCGCCGCCCGCGCCCTGCTCGCCAGCGCTCAGGGCTTTCGCGCGCGCCTCCTGCACCCCGCCCGCGCCGCCCGCGATGCCGAGCGCTGGCGCCGCTTCGAACAAGGCCTGGCAGCCTCTCCGCCCCGCGCCTGACGCACTCGAAGCGACCGCGCAATCCCCGCTGCCGAAGAAGCGCCGCGAGCCAAGGAATCACAGTCCCCGGGATCCTCCCGTGACGCCGATAGAGTCCGCCCAAGCCGTTCGATCGAATTCGTTCGGGGCTGCGGGGAATCGGCTGGGGAACACAGCTCGGCGAGTTGCCGGGAAACCCGCAGACAGCCCTCGAGAGACGCAGCCGAGGCCCTGGAGGTCCAGAGCCGAGAGCCCCCCGGCGCCTGTCGTGGATCCCCACGGAAAGTGCCTGCCTTCCCCTGCAGCCCCCTGAATTCCCACGAATCGCCTTTGGCCGCCCCGCCTGGCTGCTAGGGAACCACGCTGCCTTCATCTGGCCCCTCTGTCCGCCCTTCTGCCGGCACTCCTGCCGGACCGCGGTCATCCCCGTTGCGCGGGGATGACCGCCTCCCTGGCCGCCGCAAGGCGGCCTAAGAAGATCGGAAGAACAGCTCGATCGCGGCCGGCAGGGCCTCGACTTCGGCGGCGAAGACGCGCTCGGCCAGGCGCGCCACGTCGTCCCCGGGCAGGACCGGCACGCGGCGCTGGAGCAGCAGCGGGCCCTCGTCGTAGCGATCGTCGACGAAGTGCACGCTGCAGCCGCTTTCGCTTTCGCCGGCCGCCAGCACCGCGGCGTGGACGCGCTCGCCGTAATAGCCCTTGCCGCCGTACTTGGGCAGCAGCGAGGGGTGGATGTTGAGCACGCGGCGATGCCAGGCGGGCGGCAGGCGGATCTGGCGCAGGAAACCCGCCAGCACCAGCAGCTCGGCTTCGGCGGCTTCGGCCGCCGCGAACAGGGCCGCGGACCAGGCGGCGCGGTCCGGGAACGATGCGGGCTCGAGGCGCAGGATCGGCAGCCCGTGTCGCGCGGCGACCCCGAAAGCGCCGATCCCCGGCCGATCGGCGACCACCAGCGCGATCTCGATCGGCGGTGCCATCCGCGCGGCGCGGCGCGCCAGGTTGTCCAGGGAGCGGCCTCCGCCGGAGACCGCCACCGCGATGCGGCGCGGCGGGGCCGCGGGTTCTGGAGCGGGGCCGCCGGCGCGCTGGGTGTGCGCCCGGCTGCGGGCCGTTCGCGGGCTGGAGCCGCCGCCCGAGGCATCCGACGGCCCAAGGGCTGCGGAGTCCGAGCCCGCCGATCCGTCGCCCTCCGGGCTCCCGCTGCTCCGCGGGCTCGGGCTGCCTGGGTGGCTTCCGAGGCCCTCGAGGCCCTCGACAGCGCCGACGCGTTTCCGGGCGCCAGCGTGGGCCGATTCGTGCTCGCTGGCGGCGCTTCGGTCGGTCTCCGGGCAAGCGCTTCGCGGCGCATCCGCGCCGCCCCCGGAGCCGGCGCAGTGCCCGGGTCCGCCCAGGGCGGCCGCGGCGTCGCGGCGGCTCACGGGCGCCCCTTGGGCCGCACCTTGCCGCCGCCGTCCTCGCCTTCGAATTCGAGCCCGGCCACGGCCTCGATGGCTGCGATCAGGCCCTCTTCGAGCAACGGTGCGGCCTTCTCGGCGCGCTCCAGCAGACGGCGCACGGCCAGCTGCTCGCCAGCCGCATCGATCAGCGCCACCAGCGACAGGGCCGACAGACCGGCGTGGGCCGCGGCGATCAGCGGGGTCGCCAGGCCCTGCACTGCGGCGCTGGCCCCGAGCAGGGCCCAGGCGCGGCTCTCGGCCGGGGTGTCGAGGTGCGGCGCGGGCGTGCAGGCCACCACGCCCACGCTGGGGAACAGGCCGCGGCCCTGGGCCAGGGCCAAGGCCGCGCGGCGCAGCGCCGGGTCGTGCAGCCGCGACTGGTCCGGGAACAGCGGGCCCAGACGGCTCTCGCCCAGGGCTTCGAGGGGCGAGCGGCCCGAGACGTTGAGGTGGTCGCTGGCGAACAGCAGCCCGCCCGGCTCGGGCTCGTGGGGCTCGGCCTCCATCTCCACCGGATCGACGCTCTGCTCGACCGCTTCCTTGGCGGCCTCCCGGGCCGCTTCCACGCGCGCCTTGGCGGCCTGTAGCAGGCGCTGGGCGGCGGCGCTGACCGCCGGCGGCGGGCGCAGGAGCGAGAGATCGGGGCGCGGCAGCAGCTTGCCGCGCCCGGCGCCGGCATCCGCATCGCCTTCGGTCGGGCGGCCCTCGGCCTTCTGGCCCGGCTCGGGCCGCGGCGGCGGCTCGCTGCCCGGCAGCGGGTGCAGTTTGGGCAGCACGGTGCCCGCCGAGGCGTGCAGCAGCACCCGCGCGCCGCTTTGGGCCGCCAGCCAGACCGGAAAGGCCAGCTCGTAGCCGCGGTCGCGGGGTTGGGGATCGCTGCACAGGTCCTCGAGCACCCACACGCTGGTGCCGTACAGCTCGCCGCTGAACAGCCGCGAGCCGCGATAGGCCCGCGGGACGCCATCCACATCGGCCAGGGGCCAAGCCTCGGCGCGTTCCAGGCGCTCGGGCAGCAGATCGAGCCCGGTGGCCAGGGACAGCAGCGCCCGCGGCGCGGGCACGCCGCGCTTCGACAGCGCGCGGGCGGCGCGTGTCACCGCGGCATCGAAGGTCTCGCTCGGTCGGCTCACGGCGTCAGGGGAAACTCGAAAGTTCCTCCGGGGGCCAGACGGGAGCGGCCACGCCGCGGACGCCGCTCGAAAGCAGCCAGAGCAGCGGCCCTTCCGGCGCGGCGCCGAACAGGGCTTCCAGCTCGTAGGCGCACAGGGTCCAGTCGGGCAGCGCCGCGGCGCGCAGGGCCGCTGCGGCGCCGAGCAGGGCGCGCCGATCGGCGGCCAGCAGGGCCTCGACGGCGCTGCCGGGCGTGGCGAGCAGGTCCGCGGCCGCCCTCTGGTAGGCATCGACGAGGGGCGCGGAGTCGATTTCGCGGGGCGGGCCTTCGAGGCCGGCGAGCAGCTGCCGGGCGGCCTGCAGGAGCGCTTGCAGCGCCACCCAGGCGCCGAAGCGTTGGCGCTCGTCG
>JBIKLM010000563.1:0-2647 GCA_044359835.1 Planctomycetota bacterium | reverse complement strand
TTTGGGAGACCCTGGCCCGGCTCTGCGGCCGTCCCCTGCCGCCCGCCCCCGCGGGCCTCGATCTGGGACTGGGAGCGGCCGACCTCGAACCCTTCGGCGACCAGGACTGGCTGCGGCCGGCCCTGCCGCGCCGCGTGCACTTCCTGGGCCTGGGCGGCGCGGGCGTCTCGGGAGCCGCGCGCCTGCTGGCGGCCCGCGGCCATCGCCTGTCCGGCCACGACCCGCGCCCCTCGCCGCTCTTGGCCGGCCTCGAGGCCCAGGGCATCGCCATCGAGGTCGGGCCCAGCCGGCCCGAGAGCCTGCCGGCCGACGTCCAGCTGGTGGTGCGCTCCGCGGCCGTGCCCGACCAGGATGCGCAGGTGGTCGCGGCCCTCGAGCGGCAGGTCCCCGTGCTCAAGTACGCCCAGATCCTGCGGCATCTGGCGGCCCCCGCGCGCACCCTGGCCGTGGCCGGCACCCACGGCAAGACCAGCTCGGCCTGGCTGCTGCACCACACCCTGGCCGCGCTCACCAGCGGCTCGGGCTGCTTGATCGGCGGGCGCTGCCGGCGCCTCGACACCAACGCGGTGCCGCCCGGGCCGGAGGGCTGGTTCACCCTGGAGGCCTGCGAGTTCGACCGCAGCTTCCTCGAGCTCGACCCGCGCGCCGCGCTGATCACCAACGTGGAGGCCGAGCACCTCGATTGTTTCGGCGATTTCGCCGGCGTCGTGCGCGCCTTCGAGCAGTTCGCCTCGCGCCTCGCGCCGGAGGGCCTGCTGGTGCTCGGCCGCGAGGTGCCCGAATCGATCGAGCGGGCGGCGCGCTGCGCCGTGTGGCGCCTCGGGCGCGAGCTCGAGCTCAGTTCCGTGGGCCAGGAGCGGGGCCGCTACCGCTTCGACCTGTCCGGTCCCGGCTTCCGCCTGCAGTCCGTGCGCCTCGAGGTGATCGGCCGCTTCCAGATGGAGAACGCGGCCCTGGCCCTGGCCTTGGCCCTCGGGGCGACCCGCGCCGGCTCTCCGGCGGGTCACAACACGCCCGAGGAGCTCGAACGGGCCCGCGCCGGCATCGCCCTGTATCCGGGCGCCGCGCGCCGGCTCGAGCCCTGGGGCCGCTACGGCGAGATCGAACTCCTGCACGACTACGCCCACCATCCGACCGAGCTGCGCGTGACCCTCGAGGCCCTGCGCGAGGCCTTCCCGGACCGGCCCTTGTGCGTGCTGTTCCAGCCGCACCAGGCGGGCCGCACGGCGCGCTTCCTCGACGATTTCGCCGCGGCCCTGCGCCTGGCCGATCGCAGCGTGGTCGCCGACGTGTACGGGGCCCGCGCGCACAGCGACAGCGGCCACGGCCAGCGCGGCCCGGGCGAGCTGGCGCGCGAGCTGGTCGAAGCGGCCCGCAGCCTGGGGGCCGATGCGCGCTACGGCGGCCCGCCGCGCGCGGCCGCGGAGCTGTTCGCCCACGCCCTGCCGCCGCGCGCCGCGGCGGTCGTGCTCGGCGCCGGAGACATCGAGGAGGTGAAGCATGATCTCGACCGAGAGCTGGCCCTGCGCCCATCTGTCGCGCGCACCCCTGAACCTTAAGACCACGCTCAAGGTCGGCGGCGAGGCCGAGCACCTGCTCGAGCCCGCCGACCCCGAGGAGCTGCGTCTGGCGATCCAGAGCGCGCGCGAGCGCGGGCTGCCCTGGCGCATCCTGGGCGGCGGCGCCAACCTGCTGATCGCCGATGGCCTGATCCCCGGCGTGACCATCGCCACCGATCGCATCCGGCGCACCTTCCGCCACCATCCCGAGGCGGATCTCCCGCCGGAGGCCGGCCTCGAGGGCCGCGCCGGCGATTCGTTCAGCGACGCGCTGCCGCGCAGCCTGCACCACGATTACAACCCCGAGCCGCGGCTCGTGTGCTGGGCCGGCACGACCATGCCCGGTCTGGTCAACGTCGCCAAGAGCCTGGGCTGGTCGGGCCTCGAGGGCCTGGCCGGCGTGCCCGGTTCGATCGGCGGCGGCGTGGCCATGAACGCCGGCGGCTCCTGGGGCGAGCTGTGGGACGTGGTCGAGCGCGTGCGCGTGATCGACGCCGACGGCCAGTTCCGCGATCTCGAACGGGCCCAGTGCAACCCGGGCTATCGCAACGGCGGACTCGGCGAGCAGGTCGTGGCCGGCGTCGTGCTGCGCCTCAAGCCCGCCAAAAAAGCCGACGTCGAAGCCGAGGTGCGCCGCTACCTCGAACACAAACGCGCCGTGCAGCCCGTCACCGAGGCCAGCGCCGGCTGCATGTTCAAGAACCCCGACAAAGAGCTCTCCGGCGGCCGCAGCGCCGGCCAGCTGCTCGACCAAGCCGGCCTCAAGGGCACCCGCATCGGCGGCGCCGAAATCAGCCCCAAACACGCCAACTTCCTGGTCAACCGCGGCGGCGCCAGCGGCCAAGACGCCCGCCGCCTGCTGTTCCAAGCCCGCGACGCCGTGGCCCAACGCTTCGGCCTCGAACTCGGCATCGAAGTCAAACTCTGGCCCTGAGCCCTCCACGCTGCGCGCTGAACCGCATCCATGCCTCTGGCCAGGACCGGGCGGGCCGGAAACCCTCGGGTCCCTCGAACTCGGTTGCGGTCAAGGCCGGGCATCGCCCTGAGAGGCCTGGGTCCAGCGCTTGTGCCTCCTCTCCGCGCCTTGA